>CAMVBT010000058.1 GCA_947165805.1 uncultured Clostridia bacterium | reverse complement strand
GGGTCACTTCGACGAGCTCGTCGTCGGAGATGAACTCGAGGCTTTCCTCAAGGCTCATGTGCTTGGGCGGGATAAGGCGCAGAGCCTCGTCACTGCCGCTGGCGCGGGTGTTTGTCAGGTGCTTCTTCTTGCACACATTTACCGTGATATCACCGAGCTTGGGCGACACTCCCACTATCATTCCCTCATACACATCGAGACCCGGGTCAATGAACATCGTGCCTCTGTCCTGGAGATTCCATATACCGTAGGCGCTGGAGGTGCCTGTCTCGAACGCTACCAGAGAACCCGTTGTGCGCACGGGTATCTCGCCCATGTAGGGCTCATAGCCGAGAAACAGCGTATTCAGCACGCCCTCGCCCTTTGTATCCGTAAGAAATTCGCTGCGGTAGCCGAAAAGTCCGCGGGACGGTATCTTGAATTCCATTCTTGTGCGCGAGCCGATCGGGTGCATCTCCACCATTTCCGCCTTGCGCACGCCCATTTTCTCCATTACCGCGCCGACGCTCTCCTCGGGGACGTCGATAACGAGCTTTTCCATAGGCTCGCACTTCACGCCGTCTATCTCCTTGTACAGCACACGGGGAGTGCTCACCGAAAGCTCATACCCCTCGCGGCGCATGGTCTCTATCAGTATCGACAGGTGCATCTCGCCGCGCCCCGCCACGTCGTAGGCGTCGCGCACCTCGCTCTCCTTGACGCGCAGGGACACGTCCTTCAGCAGCTCGCGTTCAAGGCGCTCGCGTATCTGGCGCGAGGTGACATACTTGCCCTCTCTGCCCGCGAAGGGGCTGTCGTTTACCGAGAATGTCATTTCCACGGTGGGTTCGCTTATCTTCACGAACGGCAGCGGCTCAACGGCGTTCGGGGAGCAGACTGTCTGCCCTATCGTTATGCCCTCTATGCCCGAGAAGCACACGATATCGCCCACGGAAGCCTCCTGTACGGCGTTCTTTCCGAGACCGTCAAATTCGTAGAGGCTGACGATCTTCGCTTTGAACGGCTCCACGGCTCCGTGATAGTCGCAGACAACGACCTCGCTGTTCTGCTTTATCACGCCGCGCTCTATCCTGCCTATCGCTATCCTGCCGACATACTCGTTGTAGTCTATCGAGGACACGAGGAGCTGGAGCTCGCCCTCGGGGTCGCCCTCGGGAGCGGGGATATGTTCAAGTATCATATCGAACAGCGGTATCAGGTTCTCGCCCTGCACGTCCGGGTCGAGCGATGCTGTGCCGTTTCTGCCGGAGCAGAATACAACGGGGCTTTCGAGCTGCTCGTCGTCCGCGTCGAGGTCGAGCAGGAGCTCCAGCACCTCATCGACTACTTCCTTCGAGCGGGCGTCGGGGCGGTCGGTCTTGTTGACCACGACTATCACCTTATGCCCGAGCTCGAGAGCCTTCTGGAGCACGAACCTCGTCTGCGGCATCGTGCCCTCGAAGCTGTCCACCAGCAGGAGCACGCCGTTCACCATTTTCAGTATGCGCTCCACCTCGCCGGAGAAATCGGCATGGCCGGGGGTGTCCACTATGTTGATCTTCACGCCCTTGTAGTTCACGGACGTGTTCTTTGCAAGTATGGTTATGCCGCGCTCGCGCTCAATGGCGTTGTTATCCATGACGCGCTCGACGACCGCCTGATTTTCGCGGTATACGCCGCTCTGCTTGAGCATCTCATCGACCAGCGTGGTCTTGCCGTGATCGACGTGGGCGATGATAGCTATGTTTCTCAGATCTTCTCTTTTCACAGCCTGTCTTCCTTCTTTTATCGTGATTTTTATTTGTATGTTTTGAACGATTTATTATATCACTCTTTGGGAGATTTGTCAATAGAAAAAATACAGCCAAATTGCACAAAAACTTCACTATAAAAGCGCGCAGACGGTGTCCGCGCGCTTTCCTTATTATCCCACATACAGATATCTGAATGTCACGCCTCCGTAGCCGATCGTGAGCGTGTTTCTGTCGATATAGTCGTAGCCCGTGCCGCCCTCGTTGCTATCCTCGTCCCAGTCGAGCATGACCATTGTTTTGTCAATGAATTTCCAGTAAACAACGGTATATCCGTGCGGTGCGCAAGCCCATGCCGCGTCCTCCGATATCGCCGCTTCCTGCCCGGCTGTAAACGGAGTTCCTGAGCCTCGCTCTTCCGCCTGCCCGGCGGCGAGCTCCCTCAGCCGGTCTTCAAATCCGGGATAATTCAGCCGTAACGTGCCGTCGGCATATACCTCCACATAAGGCGCGGAGGTATCACCGTCAAGATAATACCTTCCCGTATTGAGCGCGTCCCGTATTATCCTGTGGTCGGGATATTCGTCCTCATTGGCGGATACCGGCGGCACCTCCGAAAGAACGAATGCTCCCGCCCCGGCGGCGGCAAGGCATAATGCGGTCGCTATGCCGATAAACGCTGCGCGCTTCGTAAAAAAACGCCTCCCGCGCGCAATGCCCGCCTTTGCCTCGGCAGATGATATCAACCGCTCTTTCTGCTCCGCGGTCATTTTCTCCTTATGTATCGGAAGTATCGTTTCATTCATAAGTAAAACCTCCTTCTTCAAGCTCAGCCCTGATCCTCTCCCGCGTTCTGTGCAGCGTCGTTCTGACATCGGAAGCCCCGAGCCCCATCAACTCCGCTATCTCCTTCGTCGTCTCGCCGTAGAAATAAAAGCGGACAAACACCTCACGCTGCTTGCCGGAGAGCTTGTCCAGCGAGCTCATCAGAGCCCGCGTAAACTCTCTGTTCTCGATATCCGCGGCAAAGCTGTCCGACGCGGGCTCTTCGATGTCCTCTATGCTCACAGTCAGTCTTAAAGCCCGCAGCCTGCTTATGACGGCGTTCCCTGCGACCGCCGCGAGATACGGCATTATGGGCTTTGACGGGTCGATGTGCTCCCTTTCGCGCCACAGCGCCGCGAACGTGTCCGCGGCCATCTCCTCCGCGTCCTCCGGAGAGAGCAGCCCTCCGGAGCGCCGCTTCACGACAGACATAACATACCCGCCGTATTCCGCGACGATCCGCTCGAACGCCTTTACATCGCCCTTGTTCAGCTTCACGACAAGCTCATCTTCCATGGGTGGATACCCCCTTTCACCTATAAGTACGCAAAGAAAAGGAAAATGTTACAGCGGCGGCACGTCTCTATCCCAAAGCCACATCGAGCGACATCATTATGACGAACCCGACGGAGAACGACAGCGCCGCTCCTGCGGAATGGCCGTCCGAGGCTATCTCGGGTATCATATCGGCGACCGTGACGTATATCATGGCTCCCGCCGCGAAGCTCAGCAGATACGGCATCGCGGGGATCACCAGAGCGGCGGCGGCTATGGTGACGGCGGAGCCTATGGGCTCTACGGCTCCCGATGCCGCGCCGTACAGGAAAGACTTCGGACGGCTCATTCCTCCCGCCCGCAGAGGCAGGGATATGATCGCGCCCTCGGGGAAGTTCTGTATCGCGATACCGACGGCGAGTGCCGCCGCAGCCGCAGCCGCAACATCATGCCCGCCGCAGACAAGCCCCGCGTAGGCGGCTCCGACCGCCATACCCTCGGGGATATTGTGCAGGGTCACGGCTATCAGCATGAGGGTATTGTCCGAGGACGCGCTTTTTCCGGCTCCGAGGCGCTCTATGAGCCTGTCGAGCAGCATAAGGAACACTATCCCCGCCATAAAGCCCGCGGCAGCCGGCAGGAACGCCCACTGCCCCATGCTGTCCGAGCACCGCTCTACTGCCGGTATTATAAGGCTCCAGACGCTTGCCGCCGTCATAACTCCGGCGGCGGTGCCGGTAAGCACGCGTTCGAGCGCTTTACTGAATGATCTTTTCAGGAGAAAAACACACGCCGCGCCGAGCGCGGTGCCCAAAAACGGTATAAAAATACCCTCAATGACTCCAAGCTCCATAATAAAACCTCCGGGCAGGACTTTCTTACATTTTATTCCTGCACGGAGGTATTTGTTACTTTTCCGAATATATGTCTCTCTGAGCCACCGCGAGCCTGTCGCAGCGCTCGTTTTCTTCGTGGCCGGCGTGGCCCTTTATCCAAGTGAAGTTCACTTCATGGATATCCAGAAGGTCGAGCAGCCTTCCCCACAGATCGGGGTTCAGAGCGGGCTTCTTGTCGCTCTTTATCCAGCCGCGCTTGCGCCACGACTTCGCCCAGCCCTTTTCTATGCCGTCCACCACATAGCGCGAGTCGGTCTGCACGGTGACCCTGCACGGGTATTTCAGCGCCTCGAGCCCCGCTATCACGCCCATGAGCTCCATACGGTTGTTGGTGGTGCGGGCTTCGCCGCCGGAGAGCTCCTTCTCTTTGCCGTCACAGCGCAGTATCACGCCGTAGCCGCCGGGGCCCGGATTGCCGGAGCAGGCACCGTCCGAGAATATATAGACCTGTCGTTTTTCCATTCAGGCAGTACCCTTCTTTTCTTTCCGTTTTTTCTGTATTATATCTATTATCCTGTTCACGCTCATATTGAACAGCAGAGTGAAAACCGCTCCGCAGGCGACCACAACGGTCGTCACCATGAGCATTTCCTCGGTGAACGGAACATAAGAGAAGAACCAGCCGAGATAGAGGCTCCCGAAGAGGAACAGTCCTATAAGTCCCGCCATCATGCCTATCTTCCACGGTCTCATCGGGTCGCAGGCGAGCAGCACTATCATGAACGAAACGGCTCCGAGAACGTAAGCGAGCACGGTGCTGATCTGCGCCTGGGTGAAGCCGGCGCTCCTGCACCATGCAAGCCCGACCATAAGCGCGATCACAGCCGATACGCCGTTGGGTACGGCTTTTCGTATGACGTTCGAGATGAACGAGCCGCGCACCAGCTCCTTATTGGGCTGCAGCGCGAGCAGGAAGCTCGGAAGTCCTATGCACAGCGTGTTTATCAGCGTGACCTGTATAGGCTTGAACGGGAAAGCCGTCTGTATTATGACGAAGATCACCGCGAACAGCACGCTGTAAGTCGTCTTTGACAGGAACAGCGAAGCCGAGCGCTCGACGTTGTTTATCGAGCGTCTGCCCTCGGCAACGACCTTGGGCATTGAGGCGAAGTTGCTGTCGAGCAGCACGAGGTTCGATACGTTTCTTGCCGCCTCGCTGCCGCTCTGCATAGCTATCGAGCAGTCGGCCTCCTTCAGCGCGAGAACGTCGTTCACGCCGTCGCCGGTCATGCCGACCGTGTGTCCCTTGGCTTTGAGGGCCTTGACGAGCTCGAGCTTCTGCGGAGGCGTGACTCGCCCGAATATCGTATAGTCGTCCACGACCTCGCCGATATTCTCGACCGTCGAGGCGTCGATGTATCTGTCGGCGTTCTTAACGCCCGCCTTCTGCGCGACGCAGCTTACGGTCAGCGGGTTGTCGCCGGAGATTATCTTGATGTCAACGTCCTGCTCCGCGAAGTATTTCAGCGTCGCGGGAGCCTCGGCGCGTATCTTGTCGGTTATCGCGATAAAGGCGAGGGGCTTTATGTCCGCGGGCAGCTCCTTGCCGCCGAACGGTGAAGCCGCCTTTGCCAGCATGATGACGCGCCTGCCGCCTGCCGCGAAGTCCTCGGCGGTCTTTTTCAGCGGTGCGAAGCGCTCTCCGAGTATGAACTCACCCGCGCCCATGACGTAGGTGCCGTTTTCTCCGAAGTACGCGCCGCTCCACTTTCTCGCGGACGAGAACGGCACGGTCTCCGCGGCTTTCAGCGCCGACTCGCCGCTCCAGTGCTCCTTCACCGCCTCGAAGGTCGGATTGGTGTCGGACAGGGCGCACGCCAGCGCGGTCATGCCCTCGTTCAGCTCCTCCTCGGTACAGTCGAGGCACATCGTTTCCGCGACCTGCATACTGCCCTCGGTTATGGTGCCGGTCTTGTCGAGGCAGAGCACGTCGACTCTCGCGAGAGTCTCGATGCAGTAAAGGTTCTGCACCAGCGTATTGTTCTGCGCGAGGCGTATCGCGCTGACCGCGAGCACCACGCTCGTCAGCAGCACAAGTCCCTCGGGTATCATGGCAATTATAGCGGCGACGGAGCTCAGCACTGCGTCGTTGAAGGTCTGCTCGGGCTTTGCCCAGAACACGCCGTTTGCTATCTGGAGCAGCATGAGCGGGATAATGATTATGGATATGCCCTTGAGTATGCTGTTTATCGCGTTCATCATCTTGGACTCGGCTTTTTTGAGGTACTTCGCGCCGCTCGTTATCTTGTTGGCGAAGCTGTCCGCGCCGAGCTTTTCGGCGACAGCCCGCACCTCGCCGCTGACGATGAAGCTCCCGGAGAGTATCATATCGCCGCAGCGCTTGTTGACGGGGTCGCTCTCGCCGGTGATAAGGCTCTCGTTGACCTCACAGTCTCCCCATACCACGCGGCTGTCCGCGCACGCCTGCATACCCGCGCGGAACACGGTCAGATCGCCCTCGACTATCTCCGAATTGAGTATCTCTGTCTCGGTGCCTCCGCGTATGACGTGGGCTTTCGGCGCGGATATCAGCGTCAGGCGGTCTATGGTGCGCTTGGCGCGTATCTCCTGGAATATGCCGATGCCGGTATTGCAGAAGATTATCGCGATGAACATGGCATTCTTTATATCGTTTATGTCCTTGCTGAAAACAAATACCAGCGTCACCAGCACAATGTTCAGGAAGTTGAAGAACGTAAGCGTATTGTCGCGTATGATCTGGGACACGGACTTTGTCTTTATCTCTGCGCTGCCGTTCACTCTGCCCTCGGCAGCACGCTTCGCGGCTTCCTCCGGGGACAGGCCGTTCTGTATGTCTGTCTCTGTCATATATCCTCTGCTCCATTCGCTTTATATTATACGGGAAAGAAAGCTGTCATTATCCAGAGTATTATATCACAATTTCTCCGCGTTGTCAAATCCGGACATAATTTGGGACAGATATCCGGGATACTGTTGACATTGTCCGCGGGATTTGGTATGATTATGATATATAAAAAAGTACGGAGGAACGGGTATGAGAATTCTGCTTGCGGAGGACGAACGGACATTGTCCGATGCCCTCGTTGCGATACTGTCCCACAGCGGTTATTCTGTGGACGCGGTCTACGACGGCCGTGACGCTCTCGACTATCTGACGGCCGGCAACTATGACTGCGCCGTGCTCGATATCATGATGCCGAAAATGGACGGTATAACAGTCCTGAAAAAAGCGCGCGCCGAGGGCATCACGATCCCCGTGATGATGCTCACGGCGAAAAGCGAGACCGACGACAAGGTCGAAGGCCTCGACAGCGGCGCGGACGACTATATGACCAAGCCCTTCAACGCAAAGGAGCTTCTTGCGCGTCTGCGCGCTATGACCCGCAGACAGCCGGAGCTCACCGACAACCTGCTTAAATTCGGCAATATTTCGCTCAGCCGCGGTGACCACAGCCTTGCGGGACCCGGCGGCAGCGCGGTCCTCGCGAACAAGGAGTTCCAGATGCTCGAAATGATGATGATGAACCCCGGTCAGGCGATATCGGCGGAGCGCTTCATGGAGAAGATATGGGGCTATGAGAGCGAAGCGGAGATAAACGTCGTCTGGGTGAATATCTCGGGACTGCGCAAGAAGATAGCAGGCGTAGGCGGGAACGCCGCTATAAAGGCCGCAAGAGGCATAGGCTATATGCTCTGCGAAGACAACACCGATCGGGAGACATGATATAATGGCGGATAAATTCAGCTGGTCGGCCGAACAGCTCAGGGCGATAGGCCACCGCGGCAGGGCGGGCATAGTGACCGCAGCCGCGGGAAGCGGCAAGACCGCCGTGCTCGTCGAGCGCATAACCCGGCTGCTAATGGGCACAGCCGAGGACGAAAACGGCAATATCACGCGCACGGAGCCTGTATATGCCGACGAAATGGTGGTTACCACCTTCACGAACGCCGCCGCCGCCGAGATAAAAGCAAGGATAGAAGCGTCCCTTGAGGCGCTCGCCGCGGAGCCGGCAACTTCCGCGGCGGACAGGGAGCTTATCGCGGAGCAGCAGCTCCGGCTGCGTGACGCGCATATCAGTACGACCCACGCACTGTGCGCCGAGCTCCTGCGGCGGTACAGCAATGCCGCCGGACTGCGCCCGGATTTCAGGGTGCTGGACGCTTCGCAGACCGATCTGCTCAAGGCGCAGGCGATGAAAGCCGTCATGGAGAAGTTCTGCGAAGCTCCGGAGGACGCGGAGAAACGCGAGCTGCTGTACGGCTGGTACGCCGGCGAAAACGACGACAGCATCGAGGCGATGACGGATTACCTGTACCGGTTCTCCCGCAAGACCCCCGACCCGGACGCTTTCTTCGGCAGGTGGCTGGGCTACTACAAGGACCCTGCGAGCTATGACGGAAAGATACGAAAGCTCTTTAACGAGAGAGTCAGGGCCGAGATCGCAGATGTGCTCGGCAATATACGCGCGAACATAAAAGCCCTCGTCCCGCTGACAAGACAGGCACCCTCCGCGCCCGCAAAGGGCAGGGCTCTTGATGCGAACCCCATGGAGCCGGTGGGCGAGGTATGGGAAAAGCTGCTCGGCGCTTACGACGCGGCGGTATGGGGAGCGCCGGACTTCCGCGAAAAACTTAAAGCCGCAAACTCGGCGTTCGCGGCAGCGGCAAAAACTCCCGACGCTTCGGGAAAGAAAAAGATAATAGACCTCAACACGACCTCGAAGCAGGTACCGTCCGAGGAGATGAAAGTCCTCATAGCACAGCTGAAAGCCGACTGCAAGGCGCTGGCGAAGAGCACCTCCGAGCTGAGGCCGTTCGATGAGGATATGAAGACCTGCGCGCCGGTGCTCGAAGCCCTGCTTGAGCTCGAAAAGCGCTTCGAGGACGACTACTCGGCGCGGAAAGCGGAGCTCGGAGGACTTGATTTCGACGACCTTGAGCATATCATGCTCGGCATACTGCGTGAAAGTCCCGACCCCGCAGCCGGCCCCGGCGCCGAAAGCTCACAAAGCCCCGTCGCGCGGGAGATAGCCGGAACGATAAAGGTCATCATAGTCGATGAGTTCCAGGACAGCAACGAGGTGCAGTACGAGCTGTACCGGCTGATATCGCGGGACAAGAAGAACCTGTTCTTCGTGGGCGACCTGAAGCAGTCGATATACCGTTTCCGCGGCGCCGACCCGCTGGTGTTCAGCAGGCTGTCGGAGGACGACCCGGACTTTGAAGCCATACCGCTCAACAGGAACTTCCGCAGCCGCGTGTCCGTGATAAACACCGCAAATACGATATTCGGAGCCTGCATGACCAAAGAGCTCGGCGATGTCGATTACAACGACAGCTGCAAGCTGGTGTTCGGGGCGAAATACACTCCCGACACCGGCGACAACCGCACAGAGTTCATCGAGATATACGCCGGCGACGATACCGAAGCCCGCCGCGCGGAAGCAAAGTATGTCGCGGACCGAATAAAGAAAATGGTCGCGGACGGCTTCCCCGTGTCCGACGGGAACGGAGGCCTGCGCCCCTGCCGTTACGGGGATTTCGCGATCATCATGCGCAGCTACACAAACTACGCGCGGGTATATACCAACGCTCTCGACGAGGCGGGCATACCGGGCGAGGCGAAGGACGACGAGGAATACACGGACCTCGAGGAAGTCCGCTATCTGCTCGCGCTGCTGCGGGTCATCGACGACCCCTACCGCGACGAGGACCTTGCCGCGGTGCTGATGCGCGAGCCGTACAGACTGAGCGCGGACGAGCTGGCGGAAATAAAGCTCACCGGCCGTTACAGCCTGCTGAACGGGCTTAAAGTCAGGGCAAAGCTCGACAAGGCTTACGCCGATATCCTCGGCAGGCTGAAAGCCGCCTGCCCGGACAGCCCCCTGCCCGACGGGGAGGAGCTTGCCGCCGTACTGTCCGCGCCGCCGTACAGCCTCACCGACGCGGAGCTCGAAAATACCGCCCTCTGCGGCAGGAGCAGGCACCTGCACCTCTGGACGGGACTGAAAGAATACGCGCCGAAGAACGAGAAAGCAGCCGCGGTGCTGCGGGAGCTCGAGGACTACCGCGCCTTCGCGGCGGAGAACTCCCCTGCCCGGCTGATACGCAGGATATGCGACGAAAGCATGATACTGCCGTCGTTCGAGGCTGAAAGGAGCGGCCGCAAGAAGCTCGCCAACCTGCGCCTGATGCCGCACTACGCCGAGAGCTTCCCCGGCGGTGAGAGCGCGGGGCTTTACGACTTCCTGCGCTATCTCGAGACCCTGCGGCGCCGAAAGATAAAGCTGGTCAAGGCCGAGGGCGACAGCCGCGCCGTCGATGCAGTGCGCATAATGACCGTACACGGCTCGAAGGGGCTCGAATTTCCGGTATGCTTCATGGTGAACCTGCCGTCAAGACCCGGCGTCAGACGCGATGACCCGAATATCATCTGCGATGCCGGTCTCGGTATCGGAATGACGGTAAGAGACAAGGATCATCTGCTCAGAATAGAAAACTTCCTCGACAGGACAATAGCCGAGGAATACAAAAGGCTGGAGCTCAGCGAGTCGATGAGACTGCTGTACGTCGCAGTCACCCGTGCGCGGGAGAAGCTGATAATCACCGTTCCGAACCCGCCGAAAAACATCAACGACAGCCATTGGGGCTGGATAAGGACAAGCTGCGAGGCGGCGGGCGACGACTCACCGATAACATTCGCGGCATACGAGGCGGAGGAGATCGAAGCCGCCTCCGGAAACGAAGACGCCGCCCCGGAGGACAACGCCCCGGAAGCGGCGGACAGCATAGATATCGACCCCGGTTACGCGTACCGTGACTCGGCGCGGCTCCCGGCGAAGTTCACCGCCACACAGATCGGCGTGAAGAACGTCATGGCCGATGACCGCCCCGACGATACGGCGTTCCGCGTGCTGCGTGTGCCGTCATTCCTGAAAGCCGGAGAAAAGTCCCTGCTCACGGGAAAGAGCCGCGGCGACGCATATCACAAAGCCATGGAGCTTATCGACTTCGCGACGCCTCCCGACAGAACGGGAGAAGCGCTCGACGCTCTCTGCGCGAACG
>CAMVBT010000057.1 GCA_947165805.1 uncultured Clostridia bacterium | reverse complement strand
ATCAATGTGCCGGAGCACTTGCGGAATGGGGGTGATGAGATGTCGGTAACACTTATGCAGCTTTGCGAAAGCCTGATACCCAGATACGGAATGACACCGATCGCGGGCAGAAGCGGCATGGACGGCATTGTTCGCTGGGTGCATATCATCGAAGACGCGGGAACGCTTTCGATGCTGCGCGGCGACGAGCTCATCATCACATCGGGCGTGGGGCATCAGGGGACGGAATGGATCGCGGATTTCATTGAGGCGTCAAGAGAAGCGGGAGCTGTCGGAGCCGCGATAGTCACAGGCGCGAACATACCGTTTGTTCCGGACGATGTCGCAAAGCGCTGTGAGGACATAGGATTTCCGCTGTTTACGCTCAAAGCGGGTTCGGATATACTCGACATCTCATACGAGCTGTGCCGCAGGATAACGGGCAGCGAGAAGCACGAAAACGCCGTGAACGACGCGCTCAAGGCACTGATCTCCGACCCGTCCGCTCTGCGCTCATACCACAAGATACTCACAAGGTCGGAGTTTCTCGACGACAGCACATACACTGCGGTGACCGTCTGCGGCTTCAAGGGCGAAAGCCCGTCGGCGGGCGCGGGAATGGCTCTTCGCCGCAACATCAAGAACACTTCGTCGCGTTCGGCGCTGTTTGTTTTCAAGGGGCTGCTGACAGCGATATTCCAGAACGGCACCGAGAACGAGATCAAGAGCTTCTGCAAATGCGTGGGAGCCGCGTTCGAGGATAATATATATATAGGTGTGTCCGGGCCTGTTGCCGGCATAGCCGGTATAGCCGCCGCTTATGAGCAGTCCGAGGCCGCGCTGGTATCGTCCGTGCTCGAAGAAAAGGAGTGTACGGATTACGGCGGCGCGGGTGTCATACGGCTCATCACCGCCGTCAAGGACAGGAAGATACTTCGGGATTACGTCAAAGAGCAGCTCGGCGCAATGATCGAGTATGACCGCGAGCACGGCACGGACCTTGCGCGGACGCTTCGCATTTATCTTGAGAACAACAGCAGCGTAAACGAGGTCGCCGCGATAGTAAAAGTGCACAGAAACACGGTCAACAGCAAGATACGGACAGTCCGGGAGCTTCTCGGCTGCGAGCTCGACGATGTCGTCAAGAGCCGTCTGATACTCGCTTATCTTGTCAATGATGTCCTGCGGGTCTACGATGAAAAACTCAATTCAAAAGAAGCGTGAACCGATCACGATATTGAACGTGTCGGACACGCTTCTTGCATTTTATGAAGAGTTTAAATTCATATTGCAGCTCTGATTATTCGGTAAAAATAGCGCATTTCTTGCGTTTTCAGCAATTTTACACAAAATTTAGCACATAAAACCGAAAATATATTTGCAGGATAGATTTTAAAATATTGCAAATACCTATTGACAAATCGGAACGACTGTGCTATAATACGAAATGTGGAACGGCAAAGGCGCCGGTGCAGGGGATAATGCCCCTCACCGGCGCCTTTCGCTTGCGCGGTACTCGCGCGGTCAAACCGTATGTCAAATTCAGTAGGCGATCCGATATCTGCCTCGCAGTTCAGAGTTTCTGCAAATGATATAAAGTTTGACGCGCGAAGCCCGCACACGTAACGCAGGTCATATTCGGCAGACGACCCGATATCTGCCTCGCAGTTCAGAGTTTCTGCCGACGATATATAAGAAAGGAAGCAACAGTTATGAAAACAGTAGCAGAGTATTTCGGCGAGAATGTGTTCAACGAAAACGTGATGAAAGCAAGACTACCGAAGGAAACTTTCAAAGCGGCGAAGAACACTATCGACAACGGCAAGCGCCTTGACCCGGCAGCCGCGGCTGTAGTAGCCAACGCGATGAAGGAATGGGCAATAGAAAAGGGCGCTACCCACTACACACACTGGTTCCAGCCGATGACAGGCATCACAGCCGAGAAGCACGACAGCTTCATCTCCCCCTCCGCGGGCGGCAGCGTGATAATGGAGTTCTCCGGCAAGGAGCTGATCCAGGGCGAGCCGGACGCGTCCTCGTTCCCCTCGGGCGGCCTGAGAGCGACATTCGAGGCGCGCGGTTATACAGCATGGGACCCGACATCATACGCGTTCATCAAGGACGGAGTGCTCTGCATACCGACAGCGTTCTGCTCCTACGGCGGCGAGGCGCTTGACAAGAAGACCCCGCTCCTGCGCTCGATGGAGGCGGTCAACAGGCAGGCGATGCGCATACTGAAGCTGTTCGGGAACGAGAACGTAACATCGGTCAAGACAACAGTCGGCCCCGAGCAGGAATACTTCCTTGTTGACAAGGCCGATTTCGACAAGCGCAAGGACCTTATATATACCGGACGCACACTGTTCGGCGCGATGCCTCCGAAAGGACAGGAGCTCGAGGATCACTACTTCGGCGTGATAAAGCCCCGAGTTCAGGCGTTCATGAAAGACCTCAACGAAGAGCTCTGGAAGCTCGGCATTCTCGCCAAGACAGAGCACAACGAGGTCGCACCCGCGCAGCATGAGCTCGCTCCGATCTTCGCGACAACAAACATCGCGGCAGATCACAACCAGCTCACAATGGAGATCATGCAGAAGATCGCGAAGAAGCACGGACTTGTTTGTCTGCTGCATGAGAAGCCTTTCGACGGCGTGAACGGCTCCGGCAAGCACAACAACTGGTCGATCAGCACAAACACAGGCGTGAACCTGCTCGAACCGGGCGACACACCCTACGAGAACGCGCAGTTCCTGCTTTTCCTGTGTGCGGTCATCAAGGCGGTCGACGATTATCAGGACCTGCTCCGCATCTCGGTAGCGAGCGCGGGCAACGATCACAGACTCGGCGCGAACGAAGCTCCTCCCGCAGTTATCTCGGTATTCCTCGGCAACGAGCTGACAGAGATACTTGAAGCGATAGAGAATGACACACCTTACGGAACAAAGGAAAAAGAGCTGATGAAGGTCGGTGTTCACATTCTCCCGAAGTTCCCGAAGGACGCGACAGACAGAAACAGGACTTCGCCGTTCGCATTCACCGGCAACAAGTTCGAGTTCAGAATGCTCGGCTCGTCCGCTTCCGTTTCCGGCAGCAACACGGTGCTCAACACCGCTGTGGCAGAGGAATTGAAGCAGTTCGCGGACGCTCTCGAAGGAGCTTCCGACTTCAACGGCGCGCTCCACGACCTCATTCATAAGGTCATCAAGGAGCACAAGCGCATAATCTTCAACGGCAACGGCTACGACGATGCGTGGATCGCGGAAGCGGAAAAGCGCGGACTGTCGAACCTCAAGACCACTCCCGACGCGCTTGCTCACTGGCTCGACGAGAAGAATGTGGCGCTGTTCACATCGCACAAGGTATTCTCCGAAGCCGAGATGCACTCGCGCAACGAGATACTTTTCGAGGCTTACGAAAAGCTCATCAAGATCGAAGCCCGCACAATGGTCGATATGGCGTACCACGACCTGCTCCCGGGCATCAGCAAATACGTCCGCTATCTTGACAAAGACCTGACCTCGGACTTTGAAAAGAACATCTCCTCGCAGCTCTCGCAGCTGATGAACAAGGCTTATGCCGCGCTCCTCGAGCTCGAAGCGAAGCTCGAAAAAGCGGTGAACGAAGCCGACACGATCAAGTGCGCGTTCATCTGCAAGGACGAAGTTATCCCCGCTATGGCAGAACTCCGCAAGTACATAGACGACGCGGAAAAGCTCACAGCGAAAGAGTATTGGGCTGTACCCACTTACGGCGAACTGCTGTTTGACGTGAGATAAAACTGAAATAATATGTGTAGAATTTGAGCAATGGGGCTCGGCATTTTTTTGCCGTGCCCCATTGTCTTATTTAAAAAATGGAAGGAAGATGACTTATGGACAACATCATGAATGCTGTCGACACCGAAATATTCGGTATCTGGTACCTTATAGGAGCCGCGCTCGTGTTCTTCATGCAGGCGGGCTTCGCAATGGTGGAAACGGGATTTACGCGCGCGAAGAACGCGGGTAACATCATAATGAAAAACCTCATGGACTTCTGCATAGGCACAGTCGTGTTCATGCTCCTCGGCTTCGGTCTGATGATGGGCGAGGACGTACTCGGCGGCTTCTGCGGAATGCCGACTCTCGGCGTTTTCACCGACTACGGCAACTTTGACTGGTCGCCTTTCGTATTCAACCTCGTATTCTGCGCTACTGCGGCAACTATCGTTTCCGGCGGTATGGCAGAGCGCACAAAGTTCCTCTCCTACTGCATCTATTCGGCGATCATCAGCCTTGTGATCTACCCGATAGAAGCTCACTGGATATGGGGCGGCGGCTGGCTCGTTCAGCTCGGGTTCCACGATTTCGCGGGCTCCTGCGCGATACACATGGTCGGCGGCGTCTGTGCCCTGATCGGTGCCGGAATGGTCGGACCGCGTATTGGCAAGTTCGACAAGGACGGTAAGCCGAAAGCTATCCCCGGTCACTCGCTCACTCTCGGCGCACTCGGCTGCTTCATTCTCTGGTTCGGCTGGTACGGCTTCAACGGAGCTGCCGCTATAAGCGGCGGTCAGCTCGGATCTATCTTTGTAACAACAACTATCGCTCCCGCAGTCGCGACTGTGGTCTGCATGATCTTCACTTGGCTGCGCTACGGCAAGCCCGATGTGTCGATGTGCCTTAACGCTTCCCTCGCGGGTCTTGTCGGAGTAACGGCGGGCTGCGATGCGGTCGACGCTCTCGGCGCTACCGTGATCGGTATCGTATCCGGACTTCTCGTTATATTCGGCGTATGGTTCCTCGATAACGTGCTCAAGATCGACGACCCTGTCGGCGCTGTAGCGGTACACTTCTGCAACGGCATCTGGGGTACGATCGCAGTCGGACTTCTCGCGAACCCCGCTGTTCCGGGCTACGCTCTCGCAAACGGTGCGGGCGATCAGATATCGGGACTTTTCTACGGCGGCGGAGTTGAGCTGCTCGGCTTACAGCTGCTCGGCGTTGTGACTGTCGCCGCATGGACCGCGGTCTGCATCACTATCACATTCTTCATCATCAAGAAGACTATCGGTCTGCGCGTCAACAGACACGAAGAGATCGTCGGACTTGACGCTACCGAGCACGGCTTACAGTCCTCCTACGCGGACTTTATCCCGACGATGCACATCGAGACTACCGCTTCCGGCAAGGAAAAGGAAGTCGCAAATGTCATTCCGGTACTTTCCGAAGACGCGGCTGTTCCCGTACAGCATGTCAAGGCTGAGAACACCGCTTCCGACGTGAAGATGACAAAGGTGGATATCCTCACCTCGCTCGAAAAGTTCGATCAGCTCAAATCCGCGCTCTATGCTATCGGCATCACGGGTATGACTGTCACGAACACAATGGGCTGCGGAATGCAGAAGGGCAAGACCGAATACTACCGCGGAGTTCCGGTAACACCGCAGCTCCTCCCGAAGGTAAAGGTCGAGGTCGTTGTCTGCAAGGTGCCTGTTGAAGATGTCATCAGCGCCGCGAAGAGCGCGCTCTACACCGGCAATCTCGGTGACGGCAAGATATTCGTTTACGATGTCGGGGACGTCCTCAAGATCCGCACCGGCGAGCACGGTTACGACGCGCTGCAGGATAACGCATAACGCTTCCTCTTATATATTGGCTGAAAAGAAAAGACACGGCGGGAACGACAGGATGTCGTTAAGAAGGTTTCCGGAAACGTGCACGACGCACGCATAAAAGAAACCTTCCGAAAACCTCGCCGTGTCTTTTCTGATGTTCCGGAAACTATACCGCGGGTATTTCCGGCGGGCTGTGCTCCCCCTCTCCGCAGTTTCCTCCCGAAAAGATGTACGGACAATTCCGTAAATTTTTCCACATTTCTGTTAATATTATGCCTTGACGAAAGCTGCTTTTTGCATTTATAATAGGAAATGTACAGATTTATCGTTACAATTCCGGAACGAACGCCAGAATTTGTTGTTATATATTCCGGGGACGGCAAACGCATAACATCATTACGGGAGGATAACTCAATGAAAACTATCTGGTTCATAACGGGAAGTCAGGACCTCTACGGCGAAGCGACTCTTGCACAGGCGGACAAGGACAGCCGGGAAATGGCGGAGTTCCTTAGCGAAAAGCTCGGAGACATCGCATCGGTGAAGCACACGCCTGTCGTAAAGACTGCCGCGGAAGCGGAAGAGCTCTGCGTGAACGCGTCGGCGGACAAGGACTGCATCGCGGTCATAATGTGGATGCACACATTCTCGCCCGCGAAAATGTGGATACGCGCATTGCAGGCGCTCCGCAAACCCATGCTCCACCTGCACACACAGTATAACGAGAAGCTGCCCTACGCAAGCATAGATATGGATTTTATGAACCTGAACCAGTCCGCTCACGGCGACAGGGAGTTCGGATTTATCTGCACACGCCTCGGCATAAAGCGCGAAGTGGCCGCGGGCTACTATAAGCATGAGGCTGTCATCGCGAAGATACGCCGCTTCGCTTACGCGGCTGCCGCGGTAAACTTCTGCAAGGGTATGCGCGTCGCCATGTTCGGCAACAATATGCGCGACGTTGCGGTAACCGACGGCGACAGGGTGGAAAGCGAGATAAAGTTCGGCTGGAACGTGAACTACTACGGTATCGGCGACCTTGTAAGCCTTGTGAACGATGTTTCCGAAGCCGAGATCGACGCTAAAATGAAGGAATACACCGACAAGTACGATATGGGCACCGATGACCTCGCCGCCGTGCGTGAGCAGGCGAAGTATGAGGCGGCTCTCGACAAGTTCATCGCCAAGGAGAATATTTCGGCGTTCACCGATACGTTCCAGGACCTGCACGGGCTCAAACAGCTCCCCGGTATCGCGGCGCAGAACATCATGGCAAAGGGCATCGGCTTCGGCCCCGAGGGCGACTACAAGACCGCGGCTCTCGGCGCTGTGATGCAGAAAATGGCTGCGGACAGACCCGGCGCGACCGGCTTCATGGAGGACTACACCTACGATCTGACCGAGGGCAGCGAGCTTGAGCTTGCGGCGCATATGCTCGAAGTATCGCCCGTCTTTGCGGGAACGAAGCCCGAGATACAGGTGCATCCGCTCGGGATCGGCGGCAAGGATGATCCCGCGCGCCTTGTATTCGACGGTATCTCCGGAGATGGCATCGCAGTCTCGATGATAGACATGGGCGACCGCTTCCGCCTCGTATGCGCGGAGATAGAGCTTGTAAAGCAGCCCGAGCCTATGCCGGAGCTGCCTGTGGCACGACTGATGTGGAAGATAAAGCCCGACTTCGCGACCGGAGCCGCGGCATGGATATACGCCGGCGGAGCTCACCACGCCGTTGTATCGACGGCTCTCACCGCCGAGGATATACGCCTGTTCGCGAAGATGACAGACACAGAGCTCGTCATAATCGACGGCAGAACAGACCTCAATTCGTTCGAGCAGCAGCTTGAAATGCTCGACACAATGGCAAAGCTGAAGAAATAAGGAGGACGGCAGAATGCTTGAAAAACTTAAACAGGAAGTCCTTGAAGCGAACCTTATGCTCCCGAAGCACGGACTTGTGACCTTCACATGGGGCAACGTTTCCGGAGTTGACCGCGAGAGCGGTATGTTCGTGATAAAGCCCTCGGGCGTGGAATACGACGGAATGACCGCCGACGATATGGTCGTCGTGAGCCTTGAAACGGGCGAGAAGGTCGAGGGAAAATACAAGCCCTCCAGCGACACGCCGACTCACCTTGAGCTGTACCGCGCTTTCAGGGAAATCGGCGGCATCTGCCACACCCACAGCCGCTGGGCGACGTCGTTCGCCATGGCGGGCAAGGGCATTGCCGCGCTCGGCACAACTCACGGGGATTACTTCTACGGCGAGATACCCTGCACACGCTATATGACGCCCGCCGAGATCGCCGGAGAATACGAAAAGGAGACCGGAAAGGTCATAATCGAGACCTTTGAGGGCATCGATCCTATGTCCATACCCGCTGTCCTCGTTATGAGCCACGGGCCTTTCACATGGGGCAAGGACGCGCATGAGTCCGTACACAACGCCGTTGTGCTCGAAGAAGCGGCGTTCATGAACTATCACGCGCAGACGATCTCCCCCGGCATACCTCCCATGCTGCAGGAACTGCTTGACAAGCACTACCTGCGCAAGCACGGCAAGAACGCCTACTACGGGCAGAACTGATCTGAGGCAGCCATATATGAAAAGAACGATACCTGCGCTGTTCACCGCGCTTGCGCTTATTCTGGCGGCAGGAGGCTGCGGGGCGGGCAGTCCTGCCGGAACGTCCGCGGAAAGCTCCGCTCCCGCCGCGGATACGGCGAAGCCGCAGACGACCGAGACCTCTGCCGCGGAAACGTCCGCCGGACAGCCCGCGGACACAGCCCGTCAGCCTGCCGCGCCGTCAAGGCTGACCAACAGAATGACGGAATTTGAACGCGCGTATATCACAAAGCGCGGACTTACACTTATCGACGGTCTTTCCGATACGCCCGACGTAAGGCTCGAGACAGCGGTCGTAACAAAAGACGCCATTGCCGCACTGAACCGAAAAATGGTCAGAAACGGCTTCAAGACCGAGGAAGAATGTGAAGAAGCCATAGCGAACGCGGAAGAATACTCCTATCCCGAGGCTATGATAAACGGCACGATATACGACGATTTCCTCCCGCCGAAAGACTACGACGGCGGCAGGCTCGATTACCTCTACTATGATGAGCTGACATTTGAGAGCAAGGAAGAATACTATGACTGGCGGCTTGAATATTACCTGAAAGAACAAAGCCCCGTCAGAAACGAAGCCGAGAAATATATCGCTGTCACAAAGGCAGTATTTGACGCGATAATAAACGGAACATACACCGAAATGCCGGATCGGTATGAGTCGTTCGACACGGTCGCGTTCGCGGCTGACCCGCTTGACGATTACAGCTTCACATGGGAATACGATAAAGAGGCGCTGGAGAGTATAAAAGACCGCATCGAGGAATACAGCGTTTATGACGAGCAGCTCGGAGCGGAATTCGTCGTTCATGTGACTCTGCCTCCGCAGTATGACAGCACAAAGACATACCCGGTCTTGTTCCTGACCGACGGAGTGTGGAGGCTCAACGACCACGCGGCTCTGTACAGGGCTATGGAACGCGGCGAGGCTGCCGATGTCATTCTCGTCAGTCTCGGGTGCGCTTACAATATAAAGAACACCGACAACTTCGTGCGGTTCGAGCTTTTCATCTCACACAAAGCAGGGCTGCTGGACTTCATCACCGACGACCTGATGCCCTTCCTCTGCGAGAACTATAACATCGACTGCGGCGATTCCACGCTCTTCGGTCACTCAATGGGCGGCGTGTTCTCGCACTACGCCCTCTGCAATTCCGACAGATACGAAAACCGGCCGTTCGGAAGATACATCATCGGCAGCCCCGCGCTCTTCAACCTTTACGACAGCCGCACCGACCTCGGCGCGGAGGAAGCCGTGAACGACTACGGTTATTTCGACAGGAACCCGGCTCCTGACAAAAAGGTATTCCTCTGCGGAGGCTCGCTCGAGGACCCGGATTACAAGGATCAGTACAACGGGCATGACAGCACGCTTGAAGGGCTCGGGAAAATGAATGACAGGTTCGCGGCTCACGGTGCCGACGTCACTTACAAGCTCTACGAATCTCATCATTACCAGTATGTGTCCGATATGCTCGCCGAATATCTGATACGCGAATATCCCGCGGAACAGACCCGATAAAAACAATACTGCCCGCCGCACTTATGATAAGTGCGGCAGGCAGTTTTTTGATATCTCGTTTTCGGTCATCAGCGCTTTTTGTATAACACAAGCTTGGGGTCGGCGCCGTCTTTCCCGTAAGTGCGGAGTTCAAGTATCATGTTTTTTGTTTCCATATCCATCACCTCGATCATATTATAACATCTCAGCACGGAAAAATCAAGCAACCCGCTGTTGCCTCCGTGCGCCGGTACGGTCTTCGCGCGGGTCATGCGCGGACCCGAAAAAATTTCATAAAACTATTGACAGATATTGCTATATGTTGTATAATACTGTTTGTATATTCTGAAACATCACAATTTAATATATAGCCTTTGCTTCACCCGAGCACAATGTATCGGGACACGGAATGGCGGTGCGTGCGTTTCCTGACGGAAAGCACTAATCCCCGCGAGTCGGTCACTGTGAAGTTGTTTAATGCCTGACGGCACTAAACGGATAAGTCAGATACGTGGAAGCAGGCTGTGTTTCTGCCGGAACCGGAAATTACGTTTGTTTTTACGGGGCAGGACTGCGCAGCAGTTCCGCCCTTTTTAATGGCGTGCCTTTTTCGCAGGGCGCGCCGATTTTTATTTCAGGAGGAATTTTTATGAAAACTGCTGTTATCTACTGGAGCGGAACGGGCAATACCGAAGCTATGGCAAACGCCGTGGCAGAGGGTGCCGGAGTCGAAGCGACAAACGTCGCGGACTTCTCGGGGAGCGTCGCGGACTTTGATGCTCTCGCGTTCGGCTGCCCCGCAATGGGCGACGAGCAGCTTGAAGAAGCGGAGTTCGAGCCGTTCTTCGCGCGTATCGAAAAGGAACTCGCCGGCAAGCGCGTGCTGCTGTTCGGCTCCTATGACTGGGGCACGGGCGACTGGATGCGCGCATGGGAAGAGCGCGTGAGAGCCGACGGCGCGGAGCTCATCGACGAAGGCTACATCACCAATCTCGACGCGAACGCGACCGAACTCGGCGAGCTGCGGGAGCTCGGGAAAAAGCTGGCGAACGTATGACAGACGGAGTCTACAGCGTAGAGATAACGATGACCGGAGGGACCGGCAGAGCATATATAAACTCGCCCGTTGAGCTCACCGTCGCCGGCGGCGGCATGACTGCGAAGTTTGAATGGAGCAGCTCGAACTACGATCTCATGGTGGTCGGCGGGAAGGAATTCCTGCCGGTGAACAGCGAGGGGAACTCGGTGTTCGAGATACCCGTATATACGCTCGACGAGCCGCTTGCCGTGCAGGCTGAAACGGTAGC
>CAMVBT010000056.1 GCA_947165805.1 uncultured Clostridia bacterium | reverse complement strand
TGACGCGGTCACTGTCTCCGAGGCGGGCGCGGCCATGCTGACGCTCTCTTTCGGACGCGGTTATTACTACACCTCGATGGAGCAGTATCTCATAGACCTGCACATAAGCCGCCGCGCCGTGATAAAGGCGGACATCATCAAGGCTATCTGCGTCGCGAGCCTGCTGTTCACCGACATTTTCGGTATGCTGCCCGCGGGGCTTGCCGGCATAATCGACGGCACCGCGGATACCATGACAGCCGTGTTCGATGTCGAGTCCGGCGTCATGTACAGACCCTACCGCGCCACAAAGCGCCCGAAGGCCGAGCAGCATGAAGGGACCGTCGAACGCCGCATCAAGAGCCTCGGGCTCGAGATAGAGATAGAGACCGCTATCATAGATATGCTCAAGAAGGTCGATTTCAGCTTCTACAAGGAGATAACCAAACGCAACATCATTGACTGACGGGAGGTAACAAATGGACAACGGCATCGTCGCCTATCAGTGTCCGTCCTGCGGCGCTCCGCTGACGTACACCACCGAATCGCAGGATTTCGGCTGCGCCTACTGCGGCTCGCATTTCACGAAAGAAACGCTCGACAAGCCTCTCGAGGGTCACACCGAAACGATCTCGCCCGAGGAGGCCGAGCTTTACGAGAAGCAGAAGAAATTCGGCGAGGACAACCGCCTTTACCTCTGCCCGGGCTGCGGAGCCGCGATAATCACGGACTCCGAGCTTTCGGCATCCGCGGAATGTGCCTACTGCCACAGCGCCGTGGTGCTTTCGGGCAGGCTTGCCGGAGAATACCGCCCCGACAAGATAATACCGTTCAAAAAGACGCGCGAAGACGCTCTCGGGCAGTTCAAAGCATGGACGAGCAAGAAGAAGTTCTTCATGGCGAAGGGCTTCGGCAGCGATGAGACTCTCGAGAAGATGCAGGGCATCTATATCCCGTTCTGGCTGGCGGACTGCTGTGTCGAGGGCAGGATCACCGCGAACTGCTTCAATACCGTCAGCTCGATCCGCAAGGGCGACTACATAATCACCACGCAGGCCAAGTATTTCGTCACGCGTGAGGGCAGCGTCATATATCAGGGCGTGCCGGCTGACGGCTCGACCAGCGCCGACGACGCGCTCATGGACAGCATCGAGCCTTTCGACTACACCGAATTGGTGGACTTCGATCTGTCATATCTGTCGGGACACAGCGCACAGAGATACGATGTGTCGCAGGATATGGTCTATCCCCGCATAAACAGCCGCGTCCTCGAGGCGACGGAAAAGGCCTTTCTCGGCACTGTCAAAGGCTACAGCAGGGTGGACATATCCGGCAAGACTCTGCATATCAACAACATAAACTGGGAGCACGTCATGCTGCCCCTGTGGTTCCTGTCCTACAAGTACAAGGACAAGATGTACTACTTCGCAATGAACGCTCAGACCGGCAAATTCGGCGGCAGTCTGCCAGTGAACAAGCCAAAGCTGGCGCTGATGTGCTTCGGCATACCGTTTGTTATCGTACTTCTGGCATCGCTGTTCATGGGCTTTTTCGGAGGTATGGTATGATGAAGAGACTGATATCTTTCGTGTCCGCGGTCATAACAGCCCTCTGTGTTATGTGTGTACCCGTCATTGCCGACGGAAAAACGGGACTTGTTGTCGACGGAGCGGATATTTTCACAAAAACACAGGAAAACTACATGACCGACAAAGCCGTCGAGGCAGCGGAAAAGACTGGGCTCAACATAATAGTGTACACCACCGATGACGTGGGCTCCGATAAATCCGACAACGGCGTCATGGACTTCGCGGACGTAGCCTACGAATCTATCTGCGGCATCAACACCGACGGCGTTCTGCTGCTGATAAACAACGACACGAAATTCGACTGGATATCCACCAGCGGCGCGGGAATAAACTACCTGAGCGACTACCGCATCGAGACCATATTCAGCGCCATGGACAAATACTACGATAAGGACGACCTCTACGGCGCGTCTCTCTGCTTTATCGAAAAGGTCGTGTCCTACTGCGCGCAGGGCAAGGCCAACAATCAGCAGGAAGTGTTCGGCAAGGAAGTAGACCTTGACTATTTCGCGGAGGAGTTCTTCTCCACGTTCCTGTTCCTCGGCTTCGGTGCGCTTATCGTCTCGATCTGCCTCTACGCGCATTTCTCAAAGCAGTACGCGATCACCAAGCCCGAAACACAGAATTATACATTGAAGGATTCCCTCTGGTTCTCCCAGAAGACCGACCAGTTCATGGGCAATATCACCACCCGTACCTACTCGCCGCGCAGCAGCGGCAGCTCCGGCAGCCACTCCGGCGGACATTCCCACCACTCCTCCACCCACCATTCCTCCGGCGGCGGTCGTCACGGCGGCGGCGGGCATCATAGATAGGTCGCTCGCGCTCGAGTGCGGTCGCTTGCGCTCGAGTTTAGTCGCTTACGCTCGAGCCCGGGGGAACCTTTTCTGAAGAAAAGGTTCCCCCGGACCCCCTCCAAAAAACTTTCAACCGCTTCGCATTTAAATACAAAAATAACTGCCCCTGTCGTCAGGAGCAGTTATTTGTTTTATTACCGATTTGCAGTATTGTGTAATACTGATGCGCGTACCGGATCTCCGTGGTACGGTATTGGGAGCGCAGGCTCTGCGCTAGCCAACGATACCGGAACGCTCGACACCTTCAACGAAGTTCTTCTGTAAGAAGATGTACATAACGAGAATGGGAAGGATAGAGAGTAAGCATCCGGACTCGATCCATACCAGCCAGTCGGCAGGTACGCCGGTAGGCGTGCTCGTCGGGCTGTAGTATGCCGAAATGGTCTGATACAGGTTGCTTACCATAAGCGCTACGGTGTTCGACTTCGAGAAGAACATTCCCGAAACGTAAGAGTCGTTCCAGTACCATACAACGGAGAAGATGAATACCGTCAGGAACGAGTTGGACGCGTTCGGTACCATGATCCTCACAAATGTCTCGAACGGGCCGCAGCCGTCCAGATAAGCGGCGTCCTCCAGCTCCTTCGGCAGTCCGCGGAAGAACTGTCTGAACAGGAAGATGAACAGACCCGCACGGATACCGTTGCAGAAGAATGCCTGCAGATACAAAGCCCACGGAGAGTCCGCAAGGTTCACAGGCGCACCCGTCAGAAGAGTGCAGATGTGGAACGGGTCAAAGTATCTGAACTGCATGAACTGCGGTATAAGGATTACCTGGGTCGGTACGATGATCTGGAGTATAACGATAGCGAAGAATATGCTCTTGCCCTTGAACTTGAATCTCGCGAAGCCGTAGCCTGCGATAGAGCAGGTAAGAACCTGTATTATCGAGCAGACCACGTTTACCGTTACGGTGTCCCATACCAGCTTCGGATAGTCTATAGCTATCCATGTTTCCTCAAGGTTCCCGAACGTCAGTGTCTTGGGTATCCACATGATCGACGGGTCGGACATCTCCATCTGAGGTCTCAGCGCGCAGGATATCATATAGAGTATCGGGTAGATAACGACGAACGCGAGGCCGAAGAGTATCAGAAATCTGAATATCGGCCATACTATCGACGACGCGCGCCTTCCGAGTATGTAGCGGTAATGCTTCTTTTCCTCGGGCTTATAATTGCGGTAATTGGTGATGATGTGCCATGTCGAGACATGGAACTTTTTCATTCGCTCTTTTTCTTCTTTCCTGAGCTCTTTCTTTGATTTCATTCCGGCAGGTACGGAGGTGGTTCCCTGTACAACTGCTGTATTTTCGTTGTCCATTGAAGTACCTCCTTAATCTACCTGATAGAATATGAATCTGGAAACTATCACCGATATCAGCGCGAGTATCACGCCTACTATCGCGAAGTATGCCCATGCCATTGCCGAAGCGTGGTCGTACTCCCACACCTTTATGTAGGACATTACCTGTTTCATTACCGGGTTATCCGACTTGACGAACGCGTCTATGATCGTATAGATGAGGTTTACGAAGATCATAGGGGAAATTGTCGGGAAGGTTATCTTCCAGAAGAATTCCCAGCCCGTCGCGCCTTCCATGGACGCCGCCTCCTTCGCGGAGGTAGGTATCTGCTGGAGTGCGGAAATGAATATCAGGACTTGTATACCCGAATCCCATATCAGGTTGAGTATCGAGCTCGTGACCTCGGAGACCGCGTCCGCGAGCTGTTGGCTTATGTTGTTCAGTCCCATGAACTGCAGGAAGTCCTCAACGAAGTTCGTTTTGAACAGCGCGCTGAACTGGGACGCGTCCGAGACGCCTTGTGAGAGCATATCGCCGTTGATAACTCCGAGCACCGGGCCCGTCGCTATCAGTACCGGCAGGAAGAATATCGCTCGCGCCAGGGTTCTGCCCTTGAACTTATCGTTGAGCAGCAGAGCCACGAACAGCGAGAATACGAGGATAAGCGGTACTCTGTACGCGGTCTCGCCGAGGGAAGTCGCGAGGTTCTTCGGGTAGTCCGGGTTGACGGTGAACGCCCACGAGAAGTTGCCGAAGTCGTTCCATGTCGTGTAGATACCCGGGCCGCTCATGCCGTATTCGAGCTGTTTCGCGGCGTCGTTTACGAGCTCGGTCTTGCACATCGCGTACCACAGCGACTGTGCCATCGGAATGATGAACATATACAGCACTCCGACGAACCACAGGGCTATGAAGCCGTAGCCGTACAGGCCCTTCTTCTTTTCGTAGGAAATCTTCGATTCCTTGATCTGCTTTACCTCGCGGGGCTTCATTCTTCTGATATCGACCTCGCCGTCGGCATTGAGAGCCGCCGCTGATGCCGTCATGTGAGCCGCCGCTTTCTTCTTCTTGGGTGCTTCCGTCACTTCCTCAGCTGCTGTTTCCGCTGCTTCGGCTGTTTCCGTTACGGACTCGGTGATCTCTTCATTTGTGTTCTGTTCAAAATCACTCATTATTCATTGACCCCCAATCCGTAGGATTCGGCACTGTAGGAAGTACCGTTGTATCTGATCTCGCCTGTTTCAAGGTTGACATAGATCATGTCGCCGTTGCTGAATGTGGACTGCATCTCATGATCGTTGATGTGCTCGAAGTCCGTGATCGTCGCGTCGGAAACGGCCTTGACGATCTCATCGAACAGCTTGTATTCCTTTACCGAGCGCTCGAGCCAGCCCTGATAGTTGGTATAGTAGAGAACGTCGTACTCACTGTCCGCGAACTTGTTCGGGTTTTCGTACATAAGCTCATAGTGTATCGGCGTACCCGTCAGGAGCGCGAGCATTCTCAGCTCCTCCGCGTCGGCGTTCTTGTTGATAGCCTTTGTGGTGTACGGTACAAGACCGTGGAGCACCATTTCCGCGAACGGGATATCGTAGTCGAATATATCGTAGTTCGAGGAGTAGAGCGGAACGTCCTTGATATAATCCGCATACGGGATCAGATACTGGTTCGCGTTCTCGGTCATTATTTTCAGTCCGCCGTCTTTCAGCTGCTGGTAGCCGTCCTTCAGGATATTTATGGTATCCTGTCTTACGATATACGGTCTCTTGTCGCTGTTCTCGCGGCTGAAATCGCTGTACAGCATGTAAGACGCCTGATTGAGCGAGATACCCGTAGCGCCCTCATCGGTAAAGCTCTTGCGGAGCTTGGTGAAGATATCTGTGAAGTAGTAAGGCGAAAGTATCGTCCATGTTGCCTTTGTCAGATGCGGCAGACCGAACGCCAGCTCGAACGGAGTCTGTGTCGCGTATGCCTTTGTGATCTGCTTCGACGAGTTGAGGGTGAACGAATAGCCGTTGCCCGACTTGTAGAATTCCATTATGTCACAGCTCGGGAACACTTCATAGTTCTTCATCAGTATGGCATAATTCTTGAATTCCGTGTAGTCGCCCTTTCCGCCCAGCAGCGAGGAATACTGGAAGTTCGCCGCTATCTGTCCGACGATGCCTGCCTCATTGAAGTCCTCATAGATGATCTTGAGATCATTGACACCCTCTGCTTCAAGATCCTGTATGATACTGAGCGCTTCCTTGTATGTGGTAGCCGCTGTCTGGATATCAACGGGGAAGCCCATAACGGACTGTGTCTTTACAGTTCCGCCGTAGAGTGTCAGGTAATACGGAGCGCTGTTCGCTGTCGTCTTCTTTGTCACGCCGATCTTGTTTATGAGGTAATCTCTGTAGACATTGACCGCGTCGATGTAACTGAGGCTGTCTCCGTATACCGGGTAGTATGTGACCGACACATCTCCGGTCTTGATGCCGTTTGCCTCATAAACGGTAAGCGGATCGTTGGTGTTGCCCATGAAGTACTTATCCGTAGTACGGAGCGCAAACTCGAACCAGCAGGAGTTCAGGTCTGTAACGTTCTGTCCGGTCACCATCGCGTGCTCTATCGCGTAGGGCTCGCCCTGAGTGGCTATCATGACAAGTCCGGCGTTTTCGGTCTTGTTGATCGTTGCCATGACGGGCATTGTGATCTGCTCGATCAGCGCGCCGGCGAAGAGCTTTCCGACTGCGAGGTCGGTGCCGTAGACCTTCGACTCGTAGGTGTTGTTGTCACCCGAGGTGGTGCCGTTGTTGTAGTTGATGACCGCGCCGGAGCCGTCCGCAACTATCATCATTCCGTCGTCTTTGTGAGCCGCGGCTCCCATATTCTCGAGAACGTGCACATTTATCAGCTGATAGCCGGTATTGTTGTTGGCATCTGTCTCGGGATTGTTCTCGGCGATCTCATCGGTCGGAACGGTCGCCGTGAAGGTGCCGTCCTCGTTGATGCGGATCTCCAGCGGTACATCGATACTGTACTTGTCGTAGCTGAAGGTGAACTTTACGCCGCCGTCGATCTTCTCGGCCTTTTTCTTTACGTTCTTTTCATACGCGCGGACGGAAGTTTCTATCGTCTTGCTCTCGGTCGCCACGACATCGACCGAAAGAATGGTGCTGCGCTTGCTTAATCTGGTCTTGTTGGAAGAATCGGTGTTATAGTAGCTCGACCACCACTTCTTACCGTTAGCCTTATCCTCTATCATGAACGTGCAGTCCTTCTTGTTGACATACAGGTTCAGCTTTGAGTTGCTGGCGTACACCTCCATACCGGAAAGCGCCTCTTCCTCGGTAACGTATACGCCGTCGTCCTCCACGACAGGTTCAGCGGAGGAGGCATCGGCTGCTTCGGCGGAAGCGTCTGCCGCTTCCCCGGCCTCCGACCATACCGGCACTGCCGCCGCGGAAGTCGCTATCAGAGCGGCAAGACCGGCCGCCATCAGCTTTTTCCTTATTTTCAGCATTTTATGACCTCCAATGGTCTCCGCAGGGAGACTGTGTAAATTGTTTTGGTTATGAAACTCTGAGCGCCGCTAAATACTGAAGCGGTACATAAGCTCGGTATAGATCGAGTATACGAATACGAATACCTGCTGGAACAGTGTCAGCAGAAGGACCGCAAGGAACAGGATTATTGCCATTGCGACCACTGTGAAGAACATAGCCGCGAGGGTCTTCGGTATCGAATACTGATGGACCGTTTTCATTGCGGAGATCATAAGCACTACCGACCACACGATGCCGAGATAGCGGAAGAAGGTTATAAATCCGCCCTCCGTGCGGAGAAGGAAGTTACTCGCGATTATCACTATGACCTCGGAGAAGAGGTAGGGGAGAAGCGCGTAAGCGGATACGCAGAAGATGTTCTTCATCGTACCCTCGCCGTCGAACAGCGTACACAGTGACCAGTTTCCGACCACCCATGTAAGGAACAGCAGTACCGAGGACGAGAAGTAAGGTATGATGTTGAATACCTTAACGTATGTGTTGTTGAACAGGAAGCCCGTGAGCTGTGCGCTCGCAACGCTTACTATGAAGAACGCGGCGACGATCACCCACGCGACCTTCATATTGTAGCCTTTCTTCCACCTGAGGTCGTCATATCCCTCAAAGGGATGTCTCATAACGTAGAAGGGCCATTTCCATGCAGGAAGGTCTAAATCAAATCTCATTTATTTATTCCCTCCTTTGTTCAGCACTTTTTTCTTGACGATGCTCCATGCTATCAGCAGAGCAACTATGACGAGTATGACTATGAGTATCCAGTTGAAGTTCGCCCTGATGAACTCTATTCGGTAGGACTTGAACGCTCTGTTGTAGCCCGCGCGCGATGTGCGGTAGAAGTAGTTCATCGCTGTCGAGTAATCGTTCTGGTTCAGGTAGGCGTTTCCGAGTCCTATGTAAGCGAGCCAGTAGTTGGCGTCACGGCGGAGGACTTCCTCCCACGGACCCTTTGCCTCATCGTAGAGACCCTCATTGAAGAGCGATATGGCGTTCTGCACTATGCCGCCGAACTCAGTCTGCTTGAACACCGTTATGCTGTTCTTACGCGAGTCAACGACGTAGACCTTGCCTTTGTAGGTCTCCAGCGCGGAGACCGACATGAACGTGCCCTTCTGGGTACCCTGAGTCTGCTGAGGACCCTTTGTTCCGAAGATGAAGAGCAGGTCGCACTCGTCGGTGTACTGGAAGACTCTTCCGGTTGCGAAGTCGAGCAGGTAGATGTTGCCCTGTTCGTCGATATCGACATCGGTTATCGCGGAGGCGTAATTCTTGCCCTTGTAGTATCTCGAGGCAAAATCGCCGAAGGTCACCTCATCGTAGCCGAGGTTGACGAAGATGTTCGTACCCGCGGGGTTGAGCTTCTTGAGAACGTCGGTGTTTGCCGACTTGTTCTCGGTAACGGTGTAGATGAAGCCGTCGTTGTCTATATCGATGTTGGATATCTCGATAGCTACCGAGCGGCGCATCGCTATGATCTGCTCTCTGGTGTAGATGAGCTTCCAGAACTGCTGCGCTATTACCTCGGCGGTCGCTTCGACACGGTTCGCGCCGTAGTATCCGTTGAACGTTCCGTCTGCGGAGAACTGCACGGCACCCTGGGTGATCGAAGGAACTATGACATAAACGTTGAACGCGCTGTCCACGATGACCTTATTGGGGTTGTACGTTACATTCGCGTCATACACATCTCCGGAGGGGCGGGTGTATTCCATGAGTATCTCGTCGTCCTCGTTGAACATGACCACGCGGTTGTTATCGTAGTCGGCAACGAAGATGAACTTGATACCGTCGTTGTTCGCCCTGACATATACGCCGCGGGGCGTCTTGAAGTTGACGTTCTTGACGACGCTCTGGCTTTCGGGGAACTCGCTCCCGTAGTGCAGCTCGGTTATCACTCTTGTCTTTTCGGGTGAGAACGTGCTGTCGGTAACGATCAGTCTGTTATTTTTACTGTCAACTATATAGAACTCGCCGGTCTTCTGGTAGACGAATATATCGGAAGGCTCGGCAAGACTCTGCATCTGAGCCTGAAGCGTGCTGCTGTACGAGCTGTAATCCAGCTTGTCGAGCCCGAGGTCGCTGCCGTCGATGACCTTATCGACAACGAATCCGTTCTGTGAAGGTATCGGGTCGCCCCACCAGTCGTAGTTGTAACCGGTGTAAGGCTCATCGGCCGATGCCGTGACCACAAGGGCGCTTGCAGCTATGGCAGCCGTCAGGAACGCTGCCGCGAGCTTTTTCATAAACGGCATTAAAATCAATCCTTTCCTGTAAATTTTTAATCCTTGAGTCCGCTCTGTGCCATGGTCTCAACGACCGAGCTCTGGCACAGCAGGAATATCACCATGGGCGGTATCATCAGCACGACCGTAGCTGCCGCCGCGACGCCCGCTCGGGCTATACCGGAGGCGCTTATCTGCTGAAGCACCGTAGGGATAGGTTTTAATGCTTCGTTATAGATGAAGGAGTAACCGTTGATCTGCCATGCGCCGTTGAAGGCGAAGATCATAAGCGTCAGCCACGCGGGCTTTACGTTCGGCATTACTATCTGCCAACAGATCCTTACCTGTCCTGCGCCGTCGAGATAAGCTGCCTCTATCAGCGCGTCAGGGAGCTGTCCTATGAACTGTCTCATAAGGAACAGACCCATCGATGTAGCGATGTACGGGAGCGTGATCGCGAGGTAGGTATCGATGATGCCTATTGTCGCCATTACGATGTACTGCATGATGTACAGTACGGTACTTGTGAACAGAAGCGTGATCTCGATGATCTTGTTGAGCATCTTTCTTCCGGGGAACTGCACCTTTGCAAGCGCGTAGGCCGCGGAGGAGGAGAAGAGAAGCTGTGCCACGGTAACAACTATCGCAACGAACAGGGAGTTGAATATGTATCGGCTGAAAGGCACCCACATATTTGATGCCGTGTTGATGAGGTCAACATAGTTCTGGTTCGTGGGTGACATCGCGTAGAGTTTCGGAGGGAACAGGAACAACTCCTCCGAAGGTTTCAGGGACTGTATCACCGACAGATATATCGGGAAAAGCATGAACAGTCCAAGCAGTAACAACAGTATAAAAATGGCTATGTCGCCGCCGCGGCTTCCGCCATATTTCTTTCTGGATTTTTTTGCCCTCATGACTACCGTCCTTTCAAATTTATCATGCCCGGCTCCCCGTTTTTACGGGGAGGGGGAGAAATTTTCCTTAATCGAGATACTTGCCGAGCAGTTTCTTGATCGCCCAGTTCGCTATGAGCATCGTTGCGAACAGGACAAAGCATATTGCCGACGAATAGCCCATTTCGTATCTGATCGAACCGTAGTCGAAGGCGTGGGTCATTATCGTATGGCCCGCGTAGTCGGTGGTCGGGAAGGCGGTGAGGGAGCGTCCGATATCGCCCGCGGTGAAGGAAGATGTGATCTGCATTACCGCCGCGAACATCAGCTGCGGTCCCATTGCGGGGATAGTTACATAGATCAGCTCCTGACCTCTGTTCTTTATTCCCTCGATAGCGCCCGCCTCATAGCGGTCTCTCGGGATACCCTGGAGACCCGCTCTTATCGCGAGGAAGCCTGCGCCCAGCGCCATCCACAGCTGTACGACTATCAGGACGCCCATGATGTAGTTTGCGTCCGTGAGCCACTGTATCGCGCCCTTTGTTATGCCGAGGTTGAGTAAGTAAGCGTTCGCTATGCCGTAGGTATCGCCCGAGAAGATGAGCTGCCATGTAGTGAAGATGTTACCGGCAAGCGGCGGGGCGTAGAAAACGAACGTGAACACCGTTTTCAGCGGTCCGGGAAGCT
>CAMVBT010000055.1 GCA_947165805.1 uncultured Clostridia bacterium | reverse complement strand
CAACGACGAGTGCGCGAAGAAAAGCGAATTCGAGCGCACACAGCTCGTCAAGGACAAGACCGGCGTTAAGATCGACGGCTTCACGGCTATAAACCCCGTCAACGACACCGAGATACCGATATATGTTTCCGACTATGTAATGATGGGCTACGGCACCGGCGCTATCATGGCTGTACCGGCGCACGATACCCGCGACTATGAGTTCGCAAATAAGTTCGGTATCCCGATAATCGAGGTCATCAAGGGCGGCGACATCTCCAAGGAAGCCTACACCGGCGACGGCGAAATGGTCAACTCCGGCGAGCTGAACGGCATAACAAACAAAAAGGACGCTATCGCCAAGGTGCTGACAGTCCTCGAAAAGAAGGGCGTCGGCAAGGCGGGCGTTCAGTACAAGATGAAGGACTGGGCTTTCAACCGCCAGAGATACTGGGGCGAGCCCATACCGATAGTGCACTGCCCGAAGTGCGGAATGGTGGCTGTACCGTATGAGGAGCTCCCGCTGAAGCTCCCGCCTGTGGATAACTACCAGCCCGGCTCGGACGGTGAGAGCCCTCTCGCGAAGATAGACAGCTTCGTGAACTGCAAGTGCCCGAAGTGCGGCGGCGACGCGAAGCGCGAGACCGACACGATGCCGCAGTGGGCGGGCTCGTCGTGGTACTTCCTGCGCTACTGCGACCCGAATAACGACACGGCTCTCGCTTCGCAGGAGGCTCTGAAATACTGGCTGCCCGTTGACTGGTACAACGGCGGCATGGAGCACGTCACAAGGCATCTGATCTATTCGCGCTTCTGGCACAGGTTCCTCTACGATATCGGCGCTGTGCCGGTCGAGGAGCCCTACGCGAAGAGAACGGCGCAGGGACTTATACTCGGCCCCGACGGCGTGAAGATGAGCAAGTCCCGCGGAAACGTCGTTGACCCGAACGATGTGGTTGACGAGTACGGCGCGGACGTTCTGCGCGTATATGTACTGTTCATGGGCGACTATGAGCAGGCTGCTCCGTGGAGCGAGAGCAGTCTTAAGGGCTGCAAGCGCTTCCTCGAGCGCATCTGGGCATTACAGGATATAATGACCGACGACGAGCAGTACAGCAAGGAGCTTTCGGCGTCGTTCCACAGAACGATAAAGAAAGTATCTTCGGATATCGAGCAGCTGAAATTCAACACCGCGATAGCGGCTATGATGACCCTGCTCAATCAGATAAGCGACAAGGGCAGCATCACAAAGGGCGAGATGAAGGCTCTGCTGACCATGCTCAATCCGTTCGCTCCACACATCACCGAGGAGATGTACCACACCCTGTTCGGCGGCATACTCTCCGAGCAGAGCTGGGTAACTTACGATGAGGCTCTGTGCGTCGAGGAGACTATCGAAATAGTCGTGCAGATCAACGGCAAGGTGCGCGCGAAGATGAACATTGCCGCGGACGCCGATCAGGACAGCATGATCGAAGCCGCGCTCGCAAATGAGACTGTGAAGCCGCTTCTCGAAGGCAAGACTATAGTCAAGAAGATCGCTGTTCCGAAGAAGCTCGTGAACATCGTTGTAAAGTAAGTCAGTAAAAATATCGCAGACCGGGAGCCGGAAATGCTCCCGGTCTTTTTGTTTTGGAAAAAACAGATAATATGCTATGTTTTTTCAAAAAACACTTTAAATTTTGCTTTATATATGGTATAATATTATTATGTATGACCATTTTACAAAAGGAGTGGGAAACTTTGACATTTTCCGAAAAACTCAACAAGGCAAAAAACGGCAGCAAAGCCGCTTATGAATCGCTGTGCCTCGATGCCGCGGACAACCTTTACGCCACCGCGCTGATAGCGCTGAAAGGCGAAACGGCGGCAAAGGAGTCCGTCGCCGCAGCGATAAGGGACGGCTATTCGGGCATTTCGAGGATAAAGGACGAAAAACACCTGAGGTCATGGCTCGTTCATGAGCTCACAAAAAATATAGTTGACACGCTTAAGGAATACAAGGCTACGGGGGTCAGCAGAACTCTCACCGGCATTTTTGCGGTGACATCTGGGCTGCCCGATGTGGAAAGGCTCGTGTTCGCCATTTCGGCATCGTTCGGCTACGGAAAGCATGAGATATCTCTGCTCACCGGAATGCCCGAGGACACGGTGGGCGATAAGCTTGAATCCGCCCGAAACCGTCTCGGCGCCGACTATGAACCGCTTGCGGCGGCTGCGGCGGCGTACCGCGCTCCCGAGGAGCTGAAAGAACGGTACACGGGCTTCGACGCGACCGCCGATGAAGAAGAAACTCCCGAAGAAGAACCCGAACCGGAAGAAGAAACTCTCAAGGAAGAACCCGCGGCGGAAGAACCCGAACCGGAGGAAGAAACTCCTGCGGAAGAACCCGCAGCCGAAGAATCTGAACTTGAGGAAGAAACTACCGTGGAAGAACCCGCAGCCGAGGAACCCGAGCCGGAGGAAGAAGAAACTCCCGAGGAGCCCGCGCCTGCCGAAACAAACGACAGCGAAAACTCCGAGGGATATAAAGTGTTCGCGGACGAATCCGCGGCAGAAGAAGCCGTTCCCGACGAGGAATCGGAAATGGACGAATTCCCGGAGAACGGCGACGAAAAAGACTCGCCGCTGCCGCTGGACGCAAAGACATTTATCGCTGTGGTAACGGCGGAGAAACTGAAAGGCAGCGAATTCCTGCGCCTGATCGGAAACACAAGGATAAGCAACAGCGCATACCGCGAGATAGAAAAGAACCCGCACCTGACAAAAGAGCGCCTTATCACTCTGCTTGAAGAGTCGCCGCTGACCGAGGGCGATTACTACAAGATGCTGACCGCGGTAAAACAGCGCCGCGAACTGCTGAAAGAGAAAGAAAAGATAGAGGCCGCCCATGAGCGCGCAGGCCTGTTCTCCGGAACTCCGAGAGAGCGTCCTGCAAGAAGAAGGCTCCGCGAGGAACAGAAGCCCCAGAAATCCGAGCTCCAGCTCGCAATAGAGAAGGAGATGCACAGCGGCAGTGCAGCACCGGCTCCCGCAAAAGCCCCCGAAGCTCCCGCCGAAAAGGCTGAGGCTTACAGCCCGCTCGCGCAGATACCGGACAAGGCTCCCGCAGCCCCGGAAACACATAAGACCCATTTCCCCGAAAAGACCGAAACACCCGCAGCTCCGGAAACACATAAAACTTATATACCCGAGAAGACCGAAACGCCCGCAGCTCCGGAACCGCGCAGGCATCATTCAAAGGAAGAAAGACGCGGCCGCTCTGCCGCCTCCGGAGGACCCGAAAGTCTCAGCGATGTCATAGGCGCACAAGGCGGACTTCCGCACAAGCGCGGCGAGTATGATATGTTCCGTTCGGCGGAGATAGCGCTGAAGGTTAATACAGATAACGCGGGCGAGGCGGTAAACCCCTTTGCCGCGATCTATGCGCGTGAAACGGGCTATCAAGACACGCCCGCAAAGCCCGTCAGCCGCAGCTCCGAGAGACCGGAGCCCGACGATGCAACGGCTCCGGCAGCCGCCGAAACGAACAATGTATCCGTGACGCAGCAGCTTGAAATGCCGTTCCCGAAACTCGGCAGCTCCGATATGCAGGAGCACCCGTTCGCCGTTATGAGACCGGAGAGACCGGAAAAAACTGCCGGCACGGATACGCCGGAATTACCCAAAGGACCGGAAAAGACCTCCGCGCCCGATATTCCGGAAATGTCCGGGAAAAAGAGCGACCCGCTGTCGGTCACGCAGATACTTGACGATTTTTCGTACAACGGGGAACGCCCCGGATATGATATGTCGGTGACGCAGATACTTGAGGGGCTCGATAAAAAGACGGACGGTCTCGGTGAAAACGCCTCCTCGACCTACGGCATAAAAGCTCCGGTGTGGAGCGAAACTGTCAAGGACAGGTCGGAGCCGGAGACACAGCTTTTCGCGTCTCCCGAAACGGAAGAAAGCACCGAAGCCGTCCCCGAGGAGCAGCCCGAAGCGGAGCCTTATCTCCGGGCTCCCGAAACAAATGACGAGCCCGCCGCCGAGCCGCTGACCTTAAAGGAACCGACGGGTCCCATATATATTCCCGACTTTGAGGACACATATCTCCACGTTGACGATATCGACGATGACGATGATGAAACGGAAAGCATCGAAGATATCGACGAAGAGGACGATGCTGAGGAGACCGGAGATATTCCCACTCCCGATGTTCACTACGCCGACGAAGAAACAGATGATAACGCGGCGTTTGAAGTGCACTATGCCGACGAGGAAGAAAGCGGTACCGACGCGTTTGAAGTGAACTACCCCGACGATAATGAAACGGACGCTCCGGAGCCGGAGGAAGATACCGCTGACGAAACGGCGGAAGACGTTCCTCCGTCTGAAGTCAATTACGCTGACGAGGGCGAACCCGAAAGCACGGCATTTGAAGTCAATTATGCCGATGAGGACGAGGAGACCGGAGAAGCCGATACGCCGGAGAATGAGCCCCTCGACGAAGAGACGGACGACACTCCGGCATTTGAAGTGCATTTCGCGGACGAGGAGCCCGTGCCTGCTGAAGAGGAAGCCGCTCCCGAAAAGGAAAAGCCCGCCGATGAAGAACCGGCAGAAGAGCCTGAGCCTGCGGGCAGGAAGGCTCCGATACGCTTCATTCCCGGGGAGATGCACGACACTGTGCAGTTCGAGGTGTCCGGCAGCGAGACCGAAAAGGAAGAACCCCCCGAGCCCGCCGCTCAGGAAACCGAAGAACCGCCGTTCGTGCCGGAAGCTCCGGTGCAGCAGGTGATACCCGACGAGCCCGAAGCTGCTCCCGTTCCCGATGACGAGCCCGAACAGCCCCGCAAGCGCTACATGGGCAACGAGCATTTTATAGATGACGACGAGTATGTAGAGGGGATAAACAACGGCAAGATGATATTCTGCGCGGTATGCGCGGTGCTGCTGATAGGCGGAGCCTGCGCGATGAAGTTCCTGCCGAAGCAGAACAAGCCCGCCGCAGAGCCTGCGGTACCCGTTTCCGCGTCCGTACAGGCTGACCCGCAGGCCACAGAGCCGGCGGCTCCCGTAATTACCGTGCCGACCGAAAGCAAGGACATACTCGCGGCGTTCGCGTCTTATGACGAGATAACCACAGCGGGAGAGAACGTTCCCGCTGCCGTGTACGATATACAGTACATGAACGCCTCGGCAAGACCCTACGCTCCGACACTCACGAAGAGATATCTCCAGACCGCGACCGTCGCGTATATATATAATGAAGGTACTATAAGAATGGTATCCCTCGACCCGGCGGCACCCGTGGAGCTCGGCACCGTAAAGCTGCAGGAGCGTGAGGGCAGCGAATTTATCGGCTTCACAGTCCTCGACGGCATGATATACGCCGTTTCGCAGACAGGCACCGGTACAGCCTCCGCAAAGGTGTGGACGGATATTTTCGACGGCGGATTTGCTGTCGCGCCCTATTCGCTCGACGGAACATTCGTTGATATGAGCATCGTCGCGGGCAAGCCCGTGATAATCACCCACGCGCAGACGAACGGAACATCCGCTCCGCAAAGCTCCGCGGCGGAGACTCCCGCTCCGACAGACATCGTAAGACTCGCGGGCAGCGAATTCGCGGGCTTCACCGTTATAGGCGAGATAGGCGGCGAGGGACTGCTGGACATATACGGCGGCAATGCTTCATTCGTTAATTCAGACGGCGGGCTTACTGTACTCGCGGTCGATAACAACAGAACTTATGCGGTGGATATCACCGCCGATCTTAAAGCGGAGAACGCCCGCGTATTCGCGGGAGAAGCGTTCTCCGGAGACTGCCTGAACGGCGGGGCTTTCATAGGCGCCGACAGGAACGGCGGAGTTATCGCCGCAAAGGGCGCAAATGCCCTGACCACAGGCGTCGAGGGCGAAAAGCCCACGGCACTCGCGTGGGCGGACAAAGGCACCGCATACGTCCTCGCCGGACAGAACAACGACTCGGTGATGCTGTACGGCTTCGATATGTCGGGCGAAGAGCCCGCCTCGGCTCCCGCGCCGATCTCGGCGTTCTACAGCGAGAAGCTCGCCGCAGCGGGCAGCGGACTTGCCGGTCTCGCGGCGGAATGTGACGCAAGCGGGGACCGCACAGGTCTGAAACTTTCCCTGTACAGCTACAGCGGCGCGCTCAAAGAGACAGCCTCGGCTGTCATAGGGCTTGACGAAAAGACAGACGCCGAAAATCTCAGATACCTCACCAGCGATGCCGAGACAGACCCGGCGTTCATCTCGGTGAGCGAGAACGGCGACATCATAGCAGTCCCGACCGTGTACTTCGACGGCTTCTCCGAGGTGGTGCGCATCGTGACATTCTCCGGCAGCAGCCTTAAACAGACCGGAGAGCTGATGCTCTACGAGACCAAGTCGCCCTACGTCTGCACCGCGATAAGACAGGGAACTCTGTTCGTGATGACAGACGGCAAGGTAATGACCGCAAACGCCGCGGACTGCTCAAACGTTCAGTCCGTCGATGCGCTTACCGCATCTATGGGCGAAAATGCCGGCTGGCTCGAATAAACAGCCTCCAGAATTGTATGATTTGCACAAATATTTGTAAAATGCAAATTTTTTCAGAAAATCCTGTCACTTTTTTGCTCCGTATTCCGTTTTATATAATAGAAAGCAAAAAACACAATGTCCCCTACAAGGCAAAAGCATAAAACAGAGGAGGAAAAACAAATGAGATTTAAAAAAGCAACGGCAGCGTTACTCGCGGCAGCTCTCGCGGTGCCGACAATGTGCATCACCGCGTATGCGGAGGAAGACGCGGCTATGAAGAAGGCGCTCACTTATGTAAAGGAAAGAATGGATATCCCGAAGGAATGCACCGAGTTCGACTACTCGACACGCTCCGAGAACAACAGCAAGCGCTATGTGTTCACATGGAGACTCCCCGATGATACCGACTATTCAACACTCGAGGACGGTACATACTCGAACGTCAGAGTCGAGATAACCGGCAGCGTCATCAAGAACGTCAGCATAAGCAAGTACGACAAGACCGGGGACTGGTCGGCGTCCTTCGCGAAGCTGTCCGACGAAAAGATAATGGCGGCGGCAAAGAAGTACATCGACGAGCTCAACCCCACGGTAAGAGAAAAGACCGTCATAGACGAGGATTCCCTCAGCATCTCGCTGTATGGCAATTACGCTTATGTAAGCTTCCACAGAGAGTACAAGGGCATACCCGTAACGGGTCAGACCGGTACGGTCTCGGTAGACAAGAACACCGGCGAGCTGCTCAATTACAGATACAACTGGACGAACGGCGCGTCCTTCAAGGACCCCGAGGGCGCTATCTCGCAGAGCGCAGCCGAGGAAGCCTACAAGTCCCTGTTCGGCAGCGACATAAACTACACTGTCTCCTACGACTGGGATAAGAAGGAATATATCCCGCACCTGATCTACACGCAGACATCATACGGTCAGATAAACGCGTTCACCGGCAAGCTCTCGAATTTCGAGGATTATGACAGCTACGACCGCGGCGACGATGATGATATGGCCGAGGAAGAGGCTTATGATAACGCGGCTCCTACCATGGCTTCCGGTGCCAACAAGGCAGTCACATTCACTGCCGAGGAGATAAAGAAGCTCGAGGACGAAAGCAAGCTCATTACCGCGCGCGCGGCTCTCGACAAGCTGGCTGAATATGAATTCTTCCTTATCCCCGAGAACTGTGATATCGAGTGGGAGAGCTGCAGCTACAACGAAAGAAACGGCTACTACATCAGAAACGTTTCCTTCAAGGGCAAGCTCAAGGACTACATCGACCTCTCGGGCAGCGATATATACAACAAGTACGGAATAAACATCGAGGACGTTGATGACAAGGACTACATCTGGGGCAGCTTCAGCATAAACGCCGAGACCGGCGAGCTGCTCTCGTTCAACAACTACGCCGCGGACAACGGCACAAGCATTTCGGAAAGCAAGGCAAAGAAGATCGCTGATAAGGCTGCAAAGTCCCTCATGGGCGACAAGCTCTCGAAGTTCGCTTCTCTTGAAAAGACCTACGCAAACACAAGATATCTCGAATACGACCGCAAGACAGGCCGCGGCATAGGTACACCGATCACTACCTCGGTAAGCTTCTCCGCGAACAGAGAAGCATACGGCATCAGGTGCCGTGACGAGTCCTACAGCCTCACAGTCAACAACGACGGTTATGTTTCCGATTTCAGATGCAACTATATCGAAAACATCGAATATCCCGACCCCGCAAACAAGGTATCCGCTGACGAAGCTTACAAGGCATTCTTTGAAAAGGCAGACCTTTCGCTGAAATACCGTGTGGCATACAAGAGCGAAACCAAGAAGGTCGTTTCTGCTCTCGTTTACTCGGCAAACAGCACACTCTGCGTTGACGCTCTTACAGGCAAGGTAGTCAACTACGACGGCTCGGAGCTTTACGAGGCACCGAACGGCGAATACACCGACCTTGAAGGCAGCAAATATGCCAAGTACGCAGAAAAGCTTGCGAAATACGGCATCTTCCTTATGGACGAAGAAGGCAGGCTCAACGAATCCGAGGCTATCACGGCAAGCGATCTCTTCGCTCTTTTCGGCAACGCGGGCATCGGCTGGTATGATCTCAACAACATCACCGTTACCAAAATAGAACCCGACACCAAGCTCAGCCGTCAGACAGCAGCCGTTCTGTTGGTATCGGCAAGATTCGGCAAGGAAGTAGCGGAGCTCAAGGGCATTTACAAGTCGAAGTTCAGCGATGTAAGCGAAGACAGCAAATATCTCGGCTATATCGCGATATCCGACGCGGCAGGTCTCATAAAGGGCAACTCCTCGGGCAAGTTCCTTCCCAAGAAGGCATTCACCCGCGGCGCAGCGATCAAGCTCGTTTATGATATCCTTGCCAAGGCATAAACATTGACACACTTCTCAGTAAATATCTCTATCTCAACAACATTACCGCAGATGCTTCGGTGTCTGCGGTAATGTTGCTTTTATGGGCCTTCTTCCGGCATCTGTACATGAAAATAACTGCTCCTTTTGTCTGAAAGGAGCAGTTATTTTTTACTGTTAAAAGCGTACTACTTACCGAGTCTGCAAGGCGAAGCGGTTTGTTTTAGGAGCCGGCCCTTTTTTAAAAGGGCTGGCCGCCGGAGGCAACTCAAGCGGAGCGACCCCTTATTCCCGTTCTCAAGCGGAGCGACTCTTGTTAACCCATGGTGAGGAAGCGCTTATACTCGGTAGGATCCTGACATCTGGAGAGGGCGAGCTCGTCGGAGATACGGCCATTGCGGACGAGTCTTGCGAGGTCCTGGTCGAGGGAGAACATTCCGTCCTTACGTCCTGTTGCTATCGAGCTGGGTATCTGGAATATCTTACCCTCACGGATCATAGCTCTGATCGGGTCTGTTGCCGCCATGATCTCAAGAGCCGCTACACGACCCTTGCCGTCGGTGGTAGCGCAGAGTGTCTGCGATACAACGCCGACCATGGAGTTCGCGAGCTGGGAACGTATCTGACCCTGCGAGTGAGGCGGGTAAACGTCGATGATACGGTCGAGGGTATCCGCGGCGCCGGTGGTATGAAGTGTCGAAAGAACGAGATGTCCCGTTTCGGCGGCGGTTACGGCCGCGTTGATAGTTTCAAAGTCACGCATCTCTCCGACGAGGATAACGTCCGGGTCCTCACGGAGCGCCGCACGGAGCGCGCCTGCGAAGCTGTCAACATCGACGCCGATCTCACGCTGGTTGAGCATGGACTGCTTGTGGTTGTGCAGATACTCGATAGGGTCCTCGATCGTTATGATATGGCAGTTCTTCTGGCGGTTGATGTGGTCTATCATTGCCGCGAGAGTCGTGGACTTACCGGAACCTGTAGGACCTGTTACGAGCACGAGGCCACGGGGCTTGAGGGCGAATTCTCCGAGGATATCCGGCAGATAGAGGTCTTTAAGCGTAGGGATATCGTTACGGAGCAGACGCATAGCAACTGCGTGATAGCCGCGCTGTCTGTACACGTTGACACGGTGTCTGTGACCGGAGTTCGACACATAGGAGAAGTCGGCATCGAGACCCTTCTGAATGGTCTGCTTATGCTTTATTGAAGTGATCTGGTTTATTACGTTTACAATTATCGGCTCGGTGCAGTCCGGATATCCCGAGACCTTCTTGATATTACCGTGGAGTCGTACTATAGGGGGCAGACCCGCAGTGAAATGAAGGTCGGACGCGCCCATTGCTCTTACTTCGTCAAGTATCTGGTTAATGTCGATCGTGAGGTTATTGCTCATAATTTTTCTCCTGTCCTGATTATTGTAAGACTTCGCGAAGTCTGGGATTACTTGGATGACCGTTCCTTTTATACGGAATATGTTGCCTTTACAAGCTCATCCATGGTGGTCTTGCCTGCAAGCACCATATCGGTTACGTTGTCGCGGAGGAGTCGGGTGCCGTTCTCGCGCGCCTTTATGCCTATCTGCTCGGCTGTGGCGTTCGCGGCGATGAGTTCCTTGATGCTGTTGTTGGAAACTATGATCTCATGGATAGCGGTTCTGCCCCTGAAGCCCGTGTTGTGGCAGGCGCGGCAGCCGCCGATGTGGTGCTGATATATCTCCACGGGTTCTGTCTTTCCGACGAGCTTCAGATCCGCGGGGTCGGTCAGCAGTATCTTCTCACGGCACTCCTCGCAGAGCAGCTTTACAAGTCGCTGAGCGATAACGCCGATCAGTGATGTCGCGACCATGTAAGGCGCGACTCCCATATCAACGAGACGCAGGATAGTCGAAGCGGCATCGTTAGTATGCAGTGTCGAGAGCACCAAGTGTCCCGTGATAGCCGCTCTGATAGCGATATCGGCTGTTTCACCGTCACGGATCTCACCGACCATGACTATATCGGGGTCCTGACGGAGTATGGAACGCAGGGCTGCCGCGAAGGTCATGCCCGCCTTTTCGTTCATCTGGCACTGGTTTACGCCGTCGATCTTCTTTTCGACAGGGTCCTCGGCTGTAACGATGTTTACGTTCGGCTTCGAGAGCTCACCGAGGGTAGCGTAAAGAGTAGTGGACTTACCCGAACCTGTAGGTCCCGTAACGAGCATAACGCCGTTGGGGCAGCGGATTATCTGCTTGAACATCTCGTAGTTGTAATCCGTCATACCGAGGTCGGTGATCTTTCTTGCCTTCTCGTCACCGGTGGCAAGAAGTCGGATAACGCACTTTTCGCCGTAAACGGTCGGTATGGTCGAGA
>CAMVBT010000054.1 GCA_947165805.1 uncultured Clostridia bacterium | reverse complement strand
GGGAAATTCGGCTGGTTGGGCGAATCGGGAGCGTACTGGCTCTCTAAGCAGAGGGCGGTCTGTATCTTCATAACGGCGCCGTCCTTGCCGATCTCGCCGGAAAGTCCTATCGCGGTATAGAACTGGATAGCGGGCTTATCGGTGGAAACGCGCATCTCTCTTCCCGTCTTCGGGTCATAAACTATAGCGGCTTCGCGCATAACGTGGGGTTCGCCGAGCATGAAGTTGTGGTCATAGCCGATTATGTCGCTCTTATCGAGGTCGGCGTCGATAGCCTTGGGCTTTCTGAAATCGAATACGGTGTTCTCTACGGGTGCGATCTCGCCTGTGGGAATGAGCTTGCTGTCAACGGGGGTGTAGGTCTCGGCGTTGATCTGGACGATCTGGCTGAGCACGGAGCCGGAGTGAATACCGCCGATATTGAAGTATGCGTGGTTAGTCAGATTGAGGATAGTGTCCTGATCGGACTTGCCCTTGTATTCGAGCTTGAGCTCGTTGTCCTCGGTGAGGGTGTACTTGCAGGTGATCTTCACGCTGCCGGGGAAGTTTTCTTCCAGATCGGGGCTGAAATATCCGAAGGTCACGGAGTTGTCGCTTGTGTCGTCTATCGTCCAGACTCTCTTGTTATAGCCGACGATACCGCCGTGCAGGGAGTTGGTGCCTTCGTTGCAGCGGAGCTGTATCTCCTTGTCGTTGAGTGTGAATTTACCGTCCGCGATGCGGTTCGCGTATCTGCCTATGAGAGCGCCCTGCGAGGAAACGCCGTTCACATAGCCTTCGAGGTCGTCATAGCCGAGGACTACGTCGTCCATGTTGCCGTCCTTATCGGGGACGAGGATGCTTACGATAGCGCCGCTGTAGTTTGTGAGCTTTACGGTCATTCCCTTGCTGTTTTTCAGCGTGAAGAGGAACACCTTATAGCCGTCGTGCATACCGAATACTTCTTTTTCGATCATGTGTTTTTACCTGACCTTTCTTAAAATTTCATATTGAACCGCGTCCGCGGTAAAGTTACATAGGAGCAGAGAATAACGGGTCCTGCGCCGAAGGCGTTCGCCTTTCCCTCGGGGGCTCAGAAATGCCAGTAGAGGAACGGGGCGTTGGTGCTGTTGACGAGGAGGAGGGTGCTTACCAGCAGGATAGCGATATTGCTTACCACTGTGGCAACGCCTATGGCGTTCTCGCCGGCGTCTGTCTTCTGGAGCTTTCTGCGCAGGGCGGGGATAACGGGAGCGCTGAACACCGCCGCCGCGAGAATGAGAAACAGATTATTCATGAACGATATCTGCGTGCCGAGGTCGATGAACTGGTTGCCGTTGGCACCGACAAGGTTCCCGAAGAACGTGCCGAGAGCGCCAAGTCCGCCGGAGCTGTCGTCAAAGTAGAATATACCGAAGCCTATGACCATTACCAGCTTGCCGTAGATGTGCATTATCGGGGCGGGTATCTTTTTCAGGCGTTTCGCGCCGATAAGACGCTCGATGAAGATAAAAATGCCGAAATACATACCCCAGATGATATAATTCCAGCTCGCGCCGTGCCAGAAGCCCGTGCAGAACCAGACGAGGAAGAGGCTCGCGTACTGTCTGCGCTTTCCGAATATCGGAACATATAGCAGATAATCGCGGAAGAAAGTTCCCAGCGAGATATGCCAGCGCTGCCAGAACTCCGTTACATTCTTCGACACGAACGGGTATATGAAGTTCTCGTCGAAATGGAACCCGAATATCCGTCCGAGTCCTATCGCCATATCGGAGTAGCCCGAGAAATCGTAGTAAACATAGAGCGCGTAGAGTATGACCGCGTACCAAGTTCCCGCCACGGACAGGGTCGTGAGGTCGGAGCCGAAATACTTGTCCACTATGTCGATGAGTCCGTTCGCGATGATGACCTTTTTGCCGAATCCGTAGATGAAGCGGGTCACTCCGACGCTGATGTCGTTTGCCGAGGAAGATCGGTGGTCGATCTCATGCTCGATGACGCTGTACCTTACTATCGGTCCGGCGACGAGCTGCGGGAACAGGGAGACATAGAGCAGGAACTTGTAGTAGCTTTTCTGCACCTCGACCTTGCCCCAGTAGCAGTCCATGATGTAGGAAATTATCTGGAACGTGTAGAAGCTTATGCCGATCGGCAGGACGATGTTCGTGAGGGGTATCTGTGTCCCGAGGGCGTTGTTGATGTTCGTGATGAAGAAGTCGGTATATTTGAACACGAACAGCATACCCAGACTGAATATGAGCGATAACGCCACCCACAGTTTTGCCCGCGGGGTATCCTTGTCCTTTCCGATGAGCAGTCCCATGAAGTAGTTGAACGTTATGCTTGCCAGCAGGAGCACCAGCCACTCCGGGCGGCTCCACGCGTAGAAGATCAGCGAGAATGATATCAGTACGATATTTCTGTATATTGTGCGTTTGCCTATGAAATATATCGGTATAAGGGCAGCGAGGAAGATATAAACAAACAGCAGGTCGGTGAATTTCATTTTTCTTTCTTATCTCCGCTTTCTTTTATGCCGCCTTTGTGCTCGGACGGCATTCGTACATTTATTATACATTATTATGGTACCATTTTCAACTGTTTTCGGAAAATTTTTGAAATTTCGGTAAAATAGCCTTAAAAACAGGACTTTTATGTGAAAATTCCCGTAACACTATTTTTCACATAACGTTAAATGAGGGTCACTCAATACGGTTTGTAAAGCGATTTGTTTGTGAAAATTCGCATCATCCGAATTTTCACAATTATGACGTGATTTTTGAGTTTCGCGAGGTCTGTTTTTCTCTGTGTGTCTGTGAGCCTTTTTCCGGTGCGGGTCTGCGGGAGCGGTGGGTCAGGGTGCGAGGGGGGTGCGTGAGAGGTCGGGGGGTGTGCCGACAGGTACCGGATCAAAAATCGGGTCATCTGATTTTTTGCGGGCATGAGCGGGCCTGTGCGGGGGTACGGGGGCAGGTGTGAAAACGTGTTCCCGGCGAAATCACCAACAATGCTGTGAATATCAACATTTTTCGCGGCTTTTCGCGGCCGGGGAAGCTCCGGAGCTGCCGGAAACGCAAAAATCCGGTCATTTTAAAATGCCCTGACCGGAATAAAAAAATACCGGGGCGGGCGTTTCCGAAAACGGGAATTTTGTGTCGATAACGCGGATTTTCTGTCGAAAATCCCGTCTGTCCCTTTGATAACAGCGCCGATCATATCGCACTCAAAAGTGAAATTGCGTAAAATCCGAAAACCGGGCACAGCATTTTCCGGCCATAAATAATTCATGTCATCGTTATTTTGTCTGATATGACGAAAAACGGCTTTTTTCGGGATAAAACGACCCGCAAAACGGCATTTTCCGGTCAGGGACAGGACGGAAAATGCCCCGGAAGTTGTCAACATTTTCAACGGGAAAAGCTGTTGAAAGCCGGGCAGAAAAATCGGGTCATCTGAATTTTCACATAAAATATTGATATCGGGATCAGAAAATCGGAACTGCGGGAAATTTCGAAACGGAAATTCGGGAGATCGGATTTTCGAGTAATCCGAGCGGTATGATATGAATAAAATTCAGCGATTTAGTGCAAGCAGGCAATAAATCGAAAAAGCGAAAACGGGGGGAATTTTGTCGGAAAACGGACTCCGGATTTGATGCGTTAAAGCAATAAATCGCTGAAATTTTCCGTCTGCCGCCACACGTCGGAAACCAAAAACACTTTCGTGCATTAATGTAAGAATTCGGGCTCGGTCATGTCCGCATGACCCGCAGCCAAAAAATGGTCCGGGCTGTGGAATGAAATTTGTGTCAATTTTCGCGGCGCGGGAATAAAAATCAATTGACAATTCGATAATAATAAGGTATAATATATAATGTATGAGTATGGCAGTCCGCCATGAAGAAACCGGAGGGTAAAACTTGTATTTCGGAAGCGTTAGGTTTTTCAAGCACGTTATAGTCGGAGTAACGATACTTTTGATAGTTATACCCTGTGTGCTCTGCGCGGTAATGGCCGCAAAGCTGGGCGAGGTCGATGCCGAGAATGAGGAGCTGAAGACCGAGGTCGCTGAATACAGAGTGCTCGGACATAAGAGCGAGTATTCGGCAGAAGAGCTCTTTGATCTGTATAAGGAAAATCTCACCGATAAGGAGGGCTTCCTGAAGCTCGCCAGCGACTACGACTCGAACGCGTACAACGCTGCGGCACAGACAGAAGCAAAGGAAGAGGCCATTCCCGTTAACGCGGAAACAAAGCCCGCAGTCACAACAAAGGTGACCACTGCGGCAGGAACGATACCGGCAGAGACCGTGGCACCCGATGACGACGAAGATATCGAATTCACCGGCTTCGAGACGACAGAGGCGCATGACCCGGACGAGATCATCACCAATGTGCGTCCCGCCTATGAGATGCTCTATCCCGACCTCTACGCGGCGGTTCCGGAAAACCTCGTGTACAACGCCGATATGGACTATGTGTATCTGACGTTTGACGACGGCCCCTCGAAATATACCGACAGTATCCTCGAGTATCTGAAGATCTACGGTATCAAGGCTACCTTCTTCGTAATACCGGACGGCACGGACGAATGTGCCGCGAAGCTGCGCAAGATAGCAGACGCAGGCCACACGATAGGCATACACACAGCGACACATGACTATACCAAGATATACGCGAGCGTGGAAGCGTACCTTGAGGATTTCAAGCTCGCCTATGACAGAGTATATGACGCTACGGGCATAAAATGCAATCTGTTCAGATTCCCGGGCGGCAGTATAAATGACTTCAACAAGGAGATACGCTCCGACCTGATAGCCGAGATGACAAGGCGCGGATTCGTCTACTTCGACTGGAACGTAGACAGCAGCGACGCTCTCGGCGCGACATGGACAGAGATGTATAACACCGTTCTCAAGCAGACCGCCGCGGCTAACCGCGCAGTCATACTGATGCATGACTATAATGGCGGCTGGAACACTATCCTCGTGCTCGGGGGTAGAGTCAGGGCTCTGCTCGACGACAAGCGCGGCTATAAGCTGGACAAGCTGACCGAGTATGTCAAGCCGGTGCAGTTCTGACAGTGATCTGCCGCAGCGGATATACGCTGCGGTACCCGTGTAAATGATATCTTTTTTGAAAGGAGTCGGAGACCCTACGGTCTTCGGGCAAAACAATGGGAATAAAGGACAATTTTCAGCAGGCTCTGCGCGAGCTTACCGGAACCGAGAAGGACGATCAGCAGAAGCGTGAAAAGAACGTTGACGCGATGAAGAGCGCGGTATCCACCGATACCGGCGAATTCGACGCTATCGATCCGGACAGGGCTTCTTATGAAGAGATACAGCGCAGGGCATCGGCTGCCGCCAGCGAATACGACAGACAGCAGACAGCTTTCAGCGCGGGCGATTACGATGACCCGAACGTTGCGCCGCCCCCGCAGTCCATGACTCTTGGCAGCACGAATTTCGATCCCACCGAGGACGATATGATCTCCATGAACCGTAACGCGGACAGCATACCGTTCGTTGAGCCTCTCCAGCCCGGTGTCACAGCCGTTCCTCCGCGCCGCGAACAGGATCAGGGCTACCGTCAGCAGAATGTGAATTACGGCCAGCAGAGCGGCTACAGCCAGCAGGCGAATTACGGTCAGCAGAGCGGCTTCGGCCAACAGGATCAGGGCTACCGCCGTTCGGCACAGCCCGGGAATGACCCGGCGCATGAGCAGCAGGCAATATTCAGCACACAGCGTTATCAGCGTCCCGCGAGCGATGACGACGAGATCACCGTGATCTCGCGCAATACGGTCGTAGACGGAAATATCCGCTCTTTCGCCAATATGAGCGTTGACGGCAACGTAAAGGGCAATATAGAGACCACAAAGGATATAGACATAAACGGCAAGGTAGTCGGCGATATCTCCTGCAACAACGCACAGCTCCGCACCTCGCAGGTACAGGGCAACATAAAGATGAAGGGCAACGCTTATATGGAGCGCGACACGCTGCTGATCGGCGACCTCACATCTACATACGCCAATATAAACGGCAAGATCAAGGGCAACCTCTCGACCACCGGCAAGACCGAGCTCAAAAGCGACGCCGTGATCTTCGGCGATATAAGCGCTTCGACTATCACCGTGAACGACGGCGCTATCATTCAGGGTTATGTAAGCACCACATTCCTCAACAAGGAAGAAAGCAGGAACATCTTCCCCGACACCATAACGATAGGCGAATAAGTGCAGATATTACAGCTCCCTTGCCGGACGGCAAGGGAGTTTTGCGAAAGGTAAAAAATGGAATATATATGGAAAACCGACTGCCTCGATATCGCACGGACTCTTGAGAGCGGGCAGTGCTTCCGCTGGAGAAGACAGGAGGACGGCTCATATACGGGCATATCCGGGACGCATACCCTGCGGATAAGGCAGCGGCCGGACGGCGCAGCGCTGACCGTGAGGAATGAGGAGGAGGCGCGGTTCTGGCTGAGGTACTTTGACTGCGATACGGACTATGCCGCCGTGATAAGGCAGTTCTCCGCCGATAAGACGCTCCGCGAAGCCGCCGAGGAGAACCGCGGCATACGCATACTGCGGCAGGAGCCGTTTGAGACTCTCATCAGCTTCATCATCTCCCAGAACAACAATATACCGCGCATAACCGGCATAATCGGGAGGCTCTGCGAGAGCTTCGGGCAGCGCCTCGCCGAGGGAACGTACACCTTCCCGGACGCGCAGACTCTTGCAGGACTGACGGAGGACGATCTCGCACCTTTGCGGGCGGGGTTCCGGGTGCGGTACATACTCGACGCGTCCCGAAAGGTGTACAGCGGCGAAACGGACCTCGCAGCCATTTACGGTATGTCCTATGAAGAAGGCAGAGAATACCTCAAGAGAATAACCGGCGTCGGTGATAAGGTAGCGGACTGCGTGCTGCTGTTCGCCTACCACAAGACCGAGGCGTTCCCGGCAGATGTATGGATAAAGCGTATAACCGCCGAATACTACGCCGACGGGCTGCCCGAGTGCATGGGCGAATATAAGGGTATCGCACAGCAGTATCTGTTTGAATATTTCAGAAAGCGTGTACCCGCAGTAAAGTGAGAACGAAAGGAAACAAAAAATGACTTGTGAAAGATGCGGAAAAATACTTGAACCGGACGAGAAATTCTGTCCTGCCTGCGGAAAGCCTGTCGAACCTTCGCAGGAGACTGTACCGGCAGCGGCTCCGGAGGAAGCGCCTCCCGCTCCGATGTACGGAATGAGCTGTACGCAGAACGACCGCGCAGGCGCGTCCACGGAGACTGTATACAAAGCTCCGGCGCAGCAGACTGCGACGGCCGCGCAGTATAAGGCGGCTCCGGCGGAGCAGAAGCCCGCTGTTAAGGAGAAGGAGTTCTTCGGCAAGGGAGCGTTCATACTCTGTCTCATAGTTATAGCGATACTCGCGGCAACAGCGGGAATGTTCGCTTATATGTACTTCTCGCTGATAGGAATGATATGAGCGAAAAAGTAAAAAACGGCATAAAGCTTGCCGTCATAATATTTGTCTCGGCGGCTGTCGGACTGCTGCTCGGATATCTCGTCAGCGATCAGGAGCTGCGCTATATGTTCAGCCGCGAATACCGTGAGACCGTAAAGGGCATCGAGATATACACCTGCGGCACGATAAATGAGGAGAACTATATGGCTCACCGCTCCATGCTGGCTTATGCGCCCGAGGAGCTTGCGGAGTGCTGCGATAAGATATACTTTACCGGCAGTGAGCTGCCGATACCAGCCAACGATACGGGCTTCGGGCAGGCGCTGGGCATCACGCAGGGCAGGATAGTTTATGTGTCGACTCAGACCTACGGCGCGGACGTGGTACTGCACGAGATGTTCCATGCCTACGACCATGAGCACGGTATGCCGTCCTCGAACGACGGGGGATTCATCACAGCGTTCCGTGAGGAGAACGAGCGGATAAGATTAGCGGCGGCCAGCGAGTCTCTGCTCGCTTCGGAATTCTACGCCGAGACCGGTGCGATGTACATTATCTCACCTTTCGAGCTCAGCATACGGGCTCCCAGAACTTACAGCTACTTCAACAGTGTTCTGGGACTTTATGAAGACTGACGCGAAGACCGCGGACAGGCAATGCCTGTCCGCGGTCATTTTTACGGCTCCGCGCCTACGGTGTATCCGTTTTCGCTCCAGTAGTCAAGCAGACTGCCGAGCAGCGCGGCGTTGGTCTTTGACACGGCATGAAGCAGATATATGCCGCTGTGGGTCGAGTCTTCGATCTTCGCAAGGGCTTCGGCGGGGTCGGTATCGGAATCCGGGTCCCAGTCCTTGTAGGCGAAAGACCAGAACAGGCTGGTATAACCGAGCTGATGAACGTCGTCGAGAGTACGCTCCGAGAACTCGCCCATAGGGAAGCGGAACAGGGTCATCTCATAGCCGAATTCGCTTTTCACATAGTCGTGCAGCTTTGTGATATCCGCCCAGACCTCCTTCTGTGTGCAGTGCGGAAGCGACGGGTGCGACCAAGTGTGGTTGCCGACCGTATGCCCCTCGTCTATCATGCGCTGCACAAGCTCCGGCGCGGACTTGCAGTAGTCTCCCGTCACGAAGAACACTGCCTTTACGTTCTTCTCTTTCAGCGTATCGAGAATAGACGCGGTATAGCCGTTCTCATAGCCCTCATCGAATGTCAGGCATATACGCTTCTCGCCCGAGGTCAGAAATCTTGCTCCGAGGTCTGAATACTTCTTCTCCGCGTTCACCGCGTCCAGAGGACGGTTCCCGCTGTCGCGCTCCTTGCCGAGCCCCCAGCCTATGCTGTTTTCGGAGAGGGACAGTGTATTGATGTAGGACGAGGCAAAAGCCGCCTCGTCGGAGGTTATTGCCCCGGTAGTATCGGAAGTTCCCGTTACCATTCCGCTGTCGGTCACGTCCTTGGGAGCTTCGGTGCCGAAGGCATCGGTGGTGGAACGGGCTCCGGTGGATTCGGGCATATTTTCGATGATGCCGTTATCCCTGTCCTTGTCATCGTCCACTATGCCGCGTTCGTCGGCGTCGTAGGTCCCGTTGCCCGCCATATCGTCGGAGCGCATCGTGGTCGTGGTCGTTGATGTTCCGGGCTCATTCTTCCTGTCGGCGCAGCCCGCCAGCGCAAACATCGCCGCAAGCAGTGCGCAGCACAATATCAGTATTTTAAGTTTCATGATATATCATTTCCTTTCAGATCGTATGCGGATATTACCCGCAGAAGTTATTATCTCCTTTTTTCCGCTGATTATTCCTTTATGTTTCCGGCGCAAAAAAAGACCGCTTCATGCACGAAGCGGTCTTTATACAAAACGATCTATAAATACATATTCATAAGCGAATTATAATAATCGGAGGTGGAGACAAAATCGGAATTTTCATCGGAGCTCTCGGTGAGGAAGTCGAGCACTCCCGTACCCGCAGGCTTTATGCTCGAAGCATAGCTCGATATCGCCGACGCTGCCGAGGATACGCTGTTCAGGAAACCCTCCAGACCCACGCTCTCGAATTTTTCGCTGTCGAACGTAAGTCTGCCGTCCTCGGAGACCGTGACTCCCGCCTTTGCAAGAGCGTCGGCTCCCGTCTGCGCGGCGGTCTTTAAGATATTCGCGTACATGAACGCCGACGAAGTAGTCCCCGCCCTCAGATCGGTCAGCAGGGCATTGTATTTGTCAACGAGATCGGTGATCTGCTTCACCGCGGAGCTGTCCTGTGTGCCGTTCAGCGAGGCGAGCAGCTTAAGCGACGAGCTAAGACTGTCGGCTGCTGCTTTGAGCGAATTGTCCGACGGCGTAAGTCCCAGCGAAGCCACGACCTTCGCGGCGGTGGTATCGTCCGCGGCGTTCTGTATCGCGTAGAGCAGAGTGCTCCCGTCCGCGCGGGCAACGGGGCTTGTGCTCTCCGTGACGCGGTTCGCCGTGCCGACGACCTTTGTCCCGGTATCGGTCTGCATCATCGAGGCAAGTATCTCGGAGAAGGACTGTGTGTTCTCCTCTCCGTATTTTATCGAGTTTCTGGTGTTTTCTATCTTTGTGCGGATAGCTTCACCTATCATACCCGGACGGTATATATACATACTATCACCCGGTAACATTATACCACATCTTGTGTTCCGCGTCAAGTATAAAGCGCCCCGGGTCAGTTCCCGGAGCGCCTTGTTTTCAGTATTTGCGGTTGAGCACCCTTGTCTTTTCGAGAGCCGTCATGACCGTCACGGAGCACAGCACTCCGACGAAGCCCTGTATCAGGTTTTCGGGCACTCCGATCAGCGCCGCTTCAAACGAGCCGGTTATGAAGATCATCTCAAACACGAAGTAGCCTGCCGCCATGAAGAGCTCCGCGGCTATCGCTCCGGCTATCCTGCCGATGTTCGTGTGGTTCGCGAAGAGCTGTACACCTGCGACAGCTATCAGCGCCATGCAGCCCTTTATAATGAACGTCGCCGGCGCGAACACGGTATATCCCGCGATGATATCGGCAAGCGCTGAGCCGAGCGCCGCCGCCGCGAATCCCCACGGCCCGCCGCATATCCAGCCCGCAAGTATGACGAAGCCGTCGCCCGGGTTCACATAGCCCTTTGTTATGGTCGGTATCCGTATCAGCAGGGTCGCCGCGCAAATAAGCGCCGCGAATACCGCCGCAAGTATCGTTTTTCTCAGTTTCTCGTTCATACACTTATCCCCATTTCCTACCGGTTTTGTATGTTTATCTATAATAATGAATTATATCACCGATCGGCTCATTTGTCAAGGGGTGTCGACAATTTTTTACCGGACTCTGCGGGTATTCCCCCGAAACAGCAAACCCCGTTCCTTTCGGAACGGGGTATAAGAGTCTTACAACTGCGAGGCAGAGAGCCTCATAGAGCCGAGACCTGCATACGGTTCGGGAGCGCGGGTTCCGCGCGATTACGCACCGTACTTAACGGTATTGATCTTGATGCCGGGGCCCATCGTGGAAGTGATGGTGCAGCTCTTGATATACTGACCCTTTGCAGCGGCAGGCTTAGCCTTTACGATAGCGCCCATGAGAGCCTCAAGGTTCTCGGAGAGCTTATCCTGACCGAACGAAGCCTTGCCTATCGGGCAGTGGATGATGTTGGTCTTGTCGAGTCTGTACTCGATCTTACCTGCCTTGACTTCGTTAACAGCCTTGGCAACATCCATTGTAACTGTGCCGGCCTTAGGGTTAGGCATGAGTCCCTTAGGACCGAGTACCTTACCGAGACGACCGA
>CAMVBT010000053.1 GCA_947165805.1 uncultured Clostridia bacterium | reverse complement strand
AAGAATTCCCTCACGTCACGGAAGAAGTATCACGAGAAATTCACGGCTCCCGACGCGCATATACTTGTCGTTGACGATACTGTGATGAACCTGCTGGTATTCACGAGCCTGCTCAAAAGCACGCTTGTGAAGATAGATACCGCCGAGAACGGCGATGACGGCATAATGCTCGCCCTTAAAAACAAATACGATATCATATTCCTCGACCACATGATGCCGCAGAAGGACGGTATCGAGACTCTTCATGAGATGAGGGCTTCGGACAGCGGCCTGAACCGTGATACTCCGACGATCTGCCTTACAGCCAACGCGATATCCGGAGCGCGGGAAAAGTACCTTGAGGCGGGCTTCGACGATTACCTGACCAAGCCGATAGAATCCGCGAAGCTCGAGGATATGATCTGCGAATATCTGCCGCCCGAAAAGCTGAAAAAGCCGTCGGACGTGAAGCCGAAGCGCAGACCGAAGGTGGCTGTTCCGGACGCGGTATTCGGCATCATCGAGCTTGACGCTGTGGCGGGCATCAACAATGCCGGCTCCGAGGAGATGTATATGGAGCTTCTGCGGGCATACTCCGGCATGATGAACAGTCACCTCGACAGGCTGACGGATTACTGGCTCGGCGGAGATACCGCCAATGCAGCGGTCATACTGCACAGCATCAAGGGCGCGTCACGCACGGTCGGTGCCGAGCAGATACGCCGACGCGCGCGGGAGCTCGAAAACGCCGCGTTCAGCGGTGACGCGGATACGCTCAACCGCGGTATGGAGGACTTTATGTTCCGGTGCAGGGCTCTCGGAGCCCGGATAGCCTCGGTGGCCGGTAACGACACAGCCGCTGCGGACAAGTGCGGCGGCGATAATGAAGCATAAGGACAGCAAAGTTCTGTCAGCGTTAAACTGCCTTATCAGATCGAGCCCGGAAGCAGCCGATAACTGCTTCCGGGCTTTTTTCGTGCGTATTGCACAACACGGTGAGCGGTCACGATAAAAACAGCGCCAAAGGTCACAAATTTTGCCGGAAAGTATTGACTTTTGCCGGAAAATGCTGTATATTGAATATATATTCGGTGAATAATAATTCAATGAAAATTTGTCCGGGAAACGGAGGAAGCAAAGTGACGAGAAAAGAGCAGAAGGAAATGCGGCAGAAGCAGATAATGTTCAAGGCGCTGGAGCTTTTTGTGACAAAGGGCTTTGCCGAAACGAAGATATCGGATATCGCCGAGGAACTCGGGATAAGCGTCGGGCTGCTGTTCCACTACTACGAGTCGAAGGAGAAGCTGTATCTGGAGCTTGTAAAAATGGGTGTCGAAGGCACGAAGAACTCCGAGAAGCTGCCGTTCGACGAGCCGCTTCAATATTTCGGCGGAGTCCTCGAAAACTTGCTCGCCGCGGCTTCGGAACAGCCGTGGGTATGTATGATGTTCGTGCTCATGGCGCAGGCGCAGAGACCGGGGATACCGGAGGAGATCAGGCAGCTCGCTCTGACCGTCGATCAGATACGCTTCTCGGCAGGTCTGATAGAGCAGGGGCAGAAGCTCGGTACTATCCGGGAAGGCGACCCGCTTGCGCTGTCGAATGCTTTCTGGTGCAGTGTGCAGGGCATCATGGAATATCACGCGGCTGTACCCGAAATGCCGCTCCCGGAGCCGGAATGGATACTTGATATATTACGGAGAAAGGACTGAACGCCATGAAAAAGAAGATAGTTGTGATCGGAGGAGGCATAGGAGGGCTGTCTGCGGGCATATATGCCCTGAAAGCGGGATACGACGCGGTGATATACGAAAAGAACCCTGTCACGGGCGGCGAATGTATGGGCTGGAACAGAAAAGGCTGCCACATCGACAACTGCATACACTGGCTAACCGGGACTGCCGCTGACACCCCGCTCCGGCAGCTCTGGGAGACCCTCGGCGCGATAGATGAGAACACGCGGTACGCAAAGACCGACAGGTTCTATACGACCCGTTCCGGAGGAAAGGAAGCTACACTCTGGAAGGACCTTGACAGAACGGAAAAGGAGCTGCTCGAAGCGGCGCCCGAGGACGAAGCCGAAATACGGAAGTTCATCCAGTACGTCAGATACTCCGAGGCCTGCACTGTTCCTGTCGATAAGCCCATGGACATGATGTCGATAGGCGATTACATAAAGCTCGGAAAGAGCATGGCCAATATGCCGAAGGTGATGAAGGAGTACGGAAAGATCGACCTCAGGCAGCTTGCCGAGCGCTTCCGCTCGCCGCTGATGAGAAAGATCATAGCAAACTATATGCCTCCGGAATATATGGCGTACTCGCTGCTCGTTTCCTACGCGACGATGACGAGCGGGAACGGCGAGATACCGGTCGGCGGCTCGCTCGCCATGACGGAGAGGATAACGGCACGGTTCAGGGAAATGGGCGGCGAGCTGCACACCAGCGCGCCCGTAAAAAAGATCATCGCCGAAAACGGGACTGCCAAGGGCATAGAACTCGCAAGCGGCGAAAAAATAACCGCCGACTATGTGATATCGGCGGTCGATATGAGCCTTCTGTACGGCAGGTTCCTTGACAGATCATACACCCCGAAGGACTGGGCGGCAGCCTATGACCGTTATAAGGACTACCCTGTCATGAGCGGCTTTCAGACCGCTTTTATCACCGACGACAGCTTCAGCGGCGAGGGAACGGTCTTTTTTGACTGCGAGCCGATAAAGATCGGGACAAGGAGCTGTGATATGATGTCCGTCAAGAACTACAGCTATGAAAAGAGCTTCGCGCCCGAGGGAAAGACGGTCATACAGACGAATATTGCGCAGTACGATGCCGATTTCATTTACTGGAAGAGCCTTTCAAAGGAAGAGTACAAGGCAAAGAAACAGGAGTACGCCGGTGAGATCGCAAAGCGCCTGATAAAAGAGTTTCCCGGGCTTGACGGAAAGCTGGAGCTTCTCGACTGCTGGACCCCGCTCACCTATGAGCGCTACTGCGGAGCGTATCACGGCGCGTATATGGCGTTCATCACAAAGCCCGGAGTGAAGAAGCTCAGCTGCAGCGGCACGGTCAGAGGACTGAAAAATGTTTATATAGCAGGGCAGTGGATAATGAGCCCCGGCGGTCTGCCCGTTGCGGCGGCTTCCGGAAAGTTCGCGGTGCAGAGGATTCTTAAAAAGGAGAAGAGACCGACAGATATCTGAACCGTGCGCGGCAGATATTCCCGCAAAGTCCGTGAAAACGGGCTTTGCGTTTTTGGCATAAGGAAATGTGAACTTCTGAGGGCTTGGGCTGTGATGCCGGAAAATTTTCCTATATGATGTATTTTTCGCCGGATAATTTGTTGCAGAATGACCATTGAATTTATTACACAATTGTGATAAAATATGAAAAGCGGTTAGTGTAAGCTAACTGCCGACAGAGAATAAAGGAGAACGGAAATGAGCGAAGAAGAAAGAAAATTCCTCGAAGTGAAGGACCTGAAAAAGAGCTTCGGCAGCGGCGATACAAAGCAGGATGTCCTGCGCGGGCTCGATTTCACGGTGGCAAAGGGCGAATTCTGCGTGCTGCTCGGACCGTCCGGTTCCGGAAAGTCAACGCTGCTGAATATCCTCGGCGGTATCGACAGTGCCGATGCGGGCGAGATATACATAAACGGCGACAGGCTCAGCAGAATGGACGAGAAAGGTCTGACACAGTACAGAAGAAAGCATCTCGGCTATGTGTTCCAGTCCTACAACCTTATACCGAACCTCAATGTCAAGGAAAATATCGAGACCGGGGCGTACCTGTCCGACAAGCCTCTCGACATCGACGAGCTTCTGAAAATACTCGGCCTGTATGAGCACCGCCACAAACTGCCGAACCAGCTTTCCGGAGGTCAGCAGCAGAGAGTGTCTATCGGCAGAGCTATCGTCAAGAACCCCGATATACTGCTCTGCGACGAGCCGACCGGTGCGCTCGACTACACGACCTCAAAGGAGATACTTCGCCTTATCGAGGAAGTAAACACGAAGTACGGCAACACGATAATCATGGTTACTCACAATGAGGCGATAAAACTTATGGCAGATCACGTCATAAAGCTGCGTGACGGAAAGATACGCCACGACGATATAAACACACAGAAGATCACAGCCGACGAGCTTGAATGGTAAGGGGGCGGTGATATGAGTGAAACTGCCGTACATTTCGGAAAAAGACCCGGAAATCCTCTTAACAGGCGGGTATGGAAAGACCTGCTGAGCGACTGGAAACGCTATCTGATGATATTCCTGATGCTTGTAGTCACGATAGGCTTTGTGTCGGGAATGTATGTTGCCAACAACAGTATGATGACATCGCTCGCCGACAATGTCGTAAAGCTGCACCGGGAGGACGGGCATTTCGAGCTCTCAAAAAAGGCGGACAGCGATATTCTCGCGGCACTTGAAAGCGGTGAGAAAGCCGATGTCGTGAGCGTATTCCGTGAGCGAGCCTACGAGGAAGCGGAAGAAAAGGTCGTTGAAGCGGTAAACGAAGCGGTCGAAGAAAAGGTCCGCGAACAGGTGAAAAGCGCCATAACGGAGCAGGTCACCGCCGCAGTGGATGAACAGCTCGCGGGATATGCGGCTATGGGCGCCGAGGTGTCCGACGAACAGCGGCAGTCCGCGATCGACGAGGCTCTCGCAACAGCTATGTCGGAGAACTATGACAAGGCGGTCGAAGAAGCTCTCAAAGCAGCGTATGACTCGGACGATTATAAGACCGCCCTTTCCGATGCTATGAAAGAAGCAAAGGACGAGATAGACAAGGAGATAAACGAGAAGTACGACGATCTTGCCGAGCGCTATGAGCTGAACAAGGATTTCACGCCCGTGCCTGTGAAGATATACGATCTGTTTTACAAGGAACAGACCGAGCTGATACCGGAAAACGCGTCATACAGCGGAAAGATACGCGTATTCAACGAGCGCACTGAAGTCGATATGTACGACATTCTCGAAGGCCGCAGACCCGAAACCGAGAACGAGATCATCATTGACCGTATGCACGCCGATAATATTGATCTGAAAGTCGGAGATAAAATAAAAGCCGGAAACACAGAGTTCACGGTAACCGGACTCGCGGCATTCGCAGATTACTCAACGCTTTATGAAAAGAATACCGACACTATGTTCGACGCGCTGACATTTGATATCGCTATGGTAACGCCCGCGGGGTTTGAGAAACTTTCCGCGCCGCTTCACGCAAGTTACGCGTTCGAGTATGTGAACAAGCCCGCCGATGTAATAGCGGAAAAGACACTTTCCGACAACTTCCTGAAAGTGCTGATAACACAGACCGCGGTTACCGGGAACGAAACTGAGATAAAGGACTATGTCCCCGCCTATGCGAACCACGCGATGACCTTCGCTGCCGAGGATATGGGGAGCGATGAGGCAATGGGCGGAGTGCTGCTGTATATACTTGTCGCGGTGCTCGCGTTCATTTTCGCGGTGACAGCCTCGGCAAAGCTCGAAAAGGAAGCGTCGGTCATCGGAACGCTGCGTGCGTCGGGTTACACAAAGGGCGAGCTGCTGCGGTACTATATGAGCGGTCCGCTTCTTGTGGTGATATTCGCGTCGATAGTCGGAAATATCCTCGGCTATACGGTATTCAAGGATATCGTTGTCGCCATGTATTACAACAGCTACAGCCTTCCGACCTACGAAACCTTGTGGACTCCCGACGCTTTCATCAAAACAACGATAGTCCCGATAATCCTGATGCTCGTTATCAACTTCATCGTGATAATCAGGATGCTGAAACTGTCCCCGCTGAAATTCCTGCGTCACGACCTCAAAAAGACAAAGCGCAAGAAGGCGGTGAGACTGCCGAAATGGAAATTCTTCGCACGCTTCCGTATGCGTGTTTTCTTACAGAATATCCCGAACTACATCATGGTATTCGTTGGAGTATGCTTCGTTATGCTGCTGCTGTCAATGGCTGTGGGAATGCCCGAGACACTGAAATATTATCAGGGCAGCATGACGGATATGATGTTCGCGGACGAACAGGTGATACTGCTCACGACCGAGGACGAGGACGGAAATACAATAGAAACGTCAACAGCGGGAGCCGAAAGATTTTCGCTGGGCTCTCTGATAAGAAAGTCCGATACTCTCGATGAGGAGATCACGGTATACGGCATCGTTGACGGCAGTGGGTTTATAAAGCTCGACAGGAATGCCGACGGTGTGTACATCTCCGACGCGTTCGCAAGCAAATACAAGGTCGCGAAGGGCGATACGATAACACTTTCCGCGAAATACGAAAACAAGGATTACAAGTGGAAGGTCTATGATATTTACGACTACTCCGCCGCGCTGACCGTGTTTATGCCGAACGATATGTTCAACACAGAGTTCGGGCTCAAGGCCGGCGCGTTCAGCGGCTATATGTCGAACGGGCATATCGCCGATATCGACGAGAAATACATCGCGAAGACCATAACCGCCGACGATATGCTGAAAATAGCCGCGCAGCTCGATCACTCAATGGGTGCGTATATGGTTTATTTCCAGTATGTCTGCGTCATCGTTGCGGCGATAATGCTGTATCTGCTGACAAAGATAATCATTGAAAAGAACGAGCGTTCTATCTCAATGGTGAAGATACTCGGCTACAGCAGCGGAGAGATAGCGTCGCTGTATCTTGTGACTACCGCGCTTGTCGTATTCGTGACCGAGTTCGCCGCGATATTCATAGGCTATGAGGCGATGTGCGCGTTATGGAACGTGCTGCTGATGAAGCTCGGCGGTTACTTCGCGTTCGTTATCCCGTTCAGCGGATTTGTGAAGGAGTTTGTGCTCGTTTTCGCGGCGTATATGATAATAACCGTGATAGACTTCATAAGGATAAGGCGCATACCTAAGGTGCTTGCCCTGAAAAACGCGGAGTGAAAAAGCGCCCGTATAGCCTCGGTTATACATCACAACACCCATTTCTGGGCTTATGGTATTTACTCTGCGTCTCCTGCTTCCTGAAAAAGAAGAACGCTCCTTCTGTACTTGCAGAAGGAGCGTTTTTTATTTTCAGCCGTCCAGTCTGTCACCGTCGGAGGTCTCAACGACACTGCCGACATAATACTCTATACCTTCGCGCATACTGGGTGCGACGCCGATCTTGAACTTCCACGTCGGGCTGCTGCCGCCCATGGAAACGGACTTGCGCATCAGTTCCTGCCTCTCGACAGCAACGATGAGATCGGCGGTCACGTCTCCTTCGGTGCGGTCCTTGTAGTTGTCGATATATACCGAGTATTCGCCCTGCTCGGGTGTATCGAAATAGATGTGCTCGATAGCGTTGGAGCTCTCACCGTGTACGTTCATATCTACATCGAGGTAACCGCCGTCAGCGTTTTTGTGGCCGTAATAGATATGCCCGCCCTTGGGAGTGATGCAGTGCAGGTCAAGGTCATCGGTGCTGCGCCAGTGCAGGGTAATGGTTATCCTGCCGTCATGCGCTCCCATTTCCTCGAGAAGAGCGTTCAGATCGTCCTCGTCGGATTCCGGACCGTAGTGCTTTGTGAGATCGCCGTCCTCGATATACTCACAGACCGACACTCTGAAGTTTACCGTTTCTTCCTTTTCCGCTCCGGAGCGTATGCTCTTCATGAAATCCTGATCGAGAACATCACTGTAATTTACCGAAACATACTTTCCCGCTATGCCTATGCCCCAGTGGAATTCCTTCTTCGTGCCTCCGCGCGAAGGAGTGATAGTAACGCGGTAGCCGCTGATATGGCCTTCTTTTGCTGCATCGCTCATTTCGGGCATTTTTATGCGGATCTGCTGATTTTTCTTCTCGGGTGTGACCTTATCCGGGGCGTAAAGTGTCCATAGCCTGTATTCGCCCAGAGATTTCGTCGCGGAAGGCGGGAGCGTACCGCCGTCTATCTCCAGTATTGCCGCCTGATCTTTGTATTTTGAAAATGTTTCCGGCGGATAGAATATGCCTCCTCTGAGAGTTTCGACATTTGTGATCCCGACAGGAACAAATACATGGTCGGCAAGAGAATGAACGAATTCCGCTTCCTGCGTTATCAGCATAGCGACCTTTGTGCTGTCTGTCATACCGGCCTTTTTCGTCGGGGTAAGGAATCTTACCTTTATGGTATAATTCTGGTTCTGTATCTTTGTGCGCGCGCCGTTCTTATCCTCAAGACCCGCCGTCGGTGAGAAGTATTTGCCCTTGTCGGCTCTCGCGTATTCATAGAACTTTACTTTATTCTTCTTTGCGAAGTATGTGAACTGCTTGGTCAGATCTTCATCGGTGCTTACACTGGGGAATGCGGCTTTGAGCAGAGCCGAGAAGTAAATAATACCGTAATTATCGATATAATGGCTCCACGAGTTGTACGCGCTGAATATCCTGTTCCATGAGAGTGAGTCGCCCGGATAGTCCTTTCCGATAAGATAATCCACGAACTGACAGTAAGGATAGCTGCATTCCGAGCTGTCGGCTCTGCCGCTTGTGATATCCGCGGAGGCTTTCAGCTGCGTCTTGTATTTGTATTCGTCCAGTTCACACGCCAAAAAGCCCCATTTGCTGCCGTTTCTCGGCTCATATTCCTGTTCGATGATCCCATGCTGGAAATAATATTTGGCGCTGTATTTTTCCATAAGTGTTGCGGTCGACTCGTCGAATTTAAGGCAGGACAGCGTCGAGGTACAGTATTCTCTCTGGCATACATGAGTCAGTTCATGAGTCAGCGTTACGAGCAGATCGTCGGTAGCTTTACGGTTTGTACCCAATCCCTTGATATCAACAACAACGTACGCGTATCCGAAAGGATAAGTCGTGTATGTGAAATTGTTATCCACCGATGTGACATAGACATCAACATTGTACGAGGGCATCCTGAGATCGGTCTGGATATCGAGATACTTATACGCCGTAACGTAGATCTCCTTCATCTTCTCAATGAGCGGAAGTGTAATACTTCTGTTCTTAAGATAATCTTGCTGCTGTTTGACAAGCTGGCAGTATTTATCATCCCTGAGCAGTGCGCTCTTTCTCAGGACCGCATATACCTGATTATACTGCTCCTTTGTATAGTTTGCTCCGTAATTCAGTTTTGCGATATCTTCTACTTCCTTGAGAAAGCTCTCCGTTTTACATTCTCCCTTGGTGATCTCCTGCGTCCGTATTGAGATCTGCTCATTGATGATCGCATCTACTTCGGTCGCACGGAATTTTACAGTGCCTATCTTCCGCTTGAACGGCAGATAGCCTGAAAGACTGTATCTGCGGTCAAATCTGTCAGCGGCCTCCTCCGAACTGTATTCAAGATAGACCGGATATTCCTCCATGAACCATAACGGGTTGCTCCAGAGCTGCAGACCACCGGTATCGTTGAGGTATTTCGTGGCAATTATCGGAGACAGATATACCGCGGCTGTTAAGAGCTTCGACGCCACGAGCGACAAGCCGATAGTTATCGGGCAGTTCTGCCTTGAATCTATCGACAGTATCGACCCCGCGAGCCTTGTGGCATACTCATACCACAGCCCTTCCGCATCTCTGCGGTACACCACAACGTTCTCATAAAGCTCCTCCGGGAGGCCGAACTGTTTAAGGTCGAAATCCATGCTGAATCCGACGGGCATAAACTCATCGGGGCCTATTCCCGCGTCCACGTCCCAGCCCCCCAGCAGCATGATATCGGGATCGGGTGAATCCTCAAATTCGCGATAATACTGATCCATCAGATCGTCGCTCAGTCTGGCTATATTGAATTCGCGGTCGCGGTCAAGGGCATTCTCGCCTGCGTACACCCTGACTCCCGGTTCCGGGTCGAGGCTGAACGCGCGGCTGTTTCCCGTAAGCTGCAAAGGCGGTACGGGGATACTGTCGGTCTGCTGCACGGTCGGCTCACGCGGCGTGAAAAGCGGCAGCAGGAAACCGGGCTTGGTGATGCCTGATATGAACACGGCAAGAATAAGTGTAAAGCAAAGCAGTATAGTAGGGAATTTTTTTGGTCTGTTCATATTCAGTTCCTTTCCCTGTATATCCAGTCGGCAATGAAGTCGGTGTTCCCGAAGCCGTCGTCTTCATTTGTTATCTCTCCGCTGTTTATCTGAGCGGTTATCCTGTCATACTCGTTCTGAAGGATCGACGGATCCTCGTTCTCTTCGTAAGGCGGGGTCGTGAACATACTCGGCTCACGCATAGCGTTCTGCACGTTCTTTATCCCCCAGCGCCAGCCGCAGAACAGCAGAGCCGCGCATATCAGGATAAGGATAACGCGCAGCGGTATGTATCTCTGCGGCTTCGGCGGAGCCATTATCATGCCCTGCGGCTGCATCTGTGCCATATATGCCTGCTGCGCAAGCTGCTGGGTCAAAGGGTAGGCGGGCTGCTGGTACACCGGCTGCTGAACGGGCTGCTGATACACCGGCTGCTGAAACATCTGCTGCTGAACAGGCTGCTGATACATTTGCTGCTGAACAGGCTGCTGGTACATCGGCTGCTGTGGGACAGGCGGCTGATATGTCGGCTGCTGCGGAACGGGCTGCTGATACACCGGCTGCTGCGGAACGGGCTCCCGGACTTCCGGCGCCGCAGGTACAGACTGCTGCTGCCCGGGCTGTTCGGCGGGTTCGTCGGCGGCAGGCTCGTGCATCACGACGCTTCCGCATTTTCCGCAGAAAGTCGCGCCTTCTCTAAGCGGATTTCCGCATCTATAACAGAATTTTGCCATTTTTTCCTTCCTTTCCCAAAAGGAATATCTGATCTTACACGATCAATTATATCACATTTCAACATATATTGCAATATTTTGTAGAAAAAACTATTGATTTTACCCGAAAAATATTATATAATAAAATTATCGGAACGATTACCCGGAAAGATCTCAAAGGAGGTTCTGTTATGTTCTGTTCTCAATGCGGTTCCCGGATAGACGATAACGCGCGTTTCTGCCCGCAGTGCGGCGCAGTGACGGGCAAAGGAGAAATGGGCGGCGATGCTCTGCCGTCCGCTCAGCCCGCTCAGCCCGCTCGCCCCGCTCTTATACAGGGTCAGCGCGTCACCGAAAACATATACCTGTGTCAGGACGGGTATTATCGCTGGGTGTATGAATTCTCGCTGATGAAAAATCCCACGATAATGATAACCCTCGCAAAAGTGCTCGGTCTTTCGGTCGGGCTTGTTTATCTGTTTGTACTTCTGCTCGCGGTATTTGAGGGCGACTTCGAGAGCATCGGCGGCATGACGCTCGGATTTCTGATAGGTCTGCTCGGCTTTCTGGCTCTTGGATTTATCTCATACGTTATATATGCCGGAATGAACGGCTGGAAATACTGCGTTATGTTTGAAATGAACGAGACCGGCGTCACACATAAGCAGATGGAAACGGC
>CAMVBT010000052.1 GCA_947165805.1 uncultured Clostridia bacterium | reverse complement strand
AGTCGGTCCGTAATCGTGCGGCGAATAGACAAGCTTGTTCTGATATTTCCCGAGGTCGACGGGATGATCCTTCACACCTCTTAAATTGCCGCCCCACCAGTTGAAGTAGTAATCCTTGTCATCGGTGGACTTAAAATCTCCGTTTTTCTTTATGTCCTTCGGGTATATCTCGGTGCCCTCGACCATTATAAGAACATTCGGGTTCTTCGCAAGTATCTTCGCCGCCGCTGTCTCCGCCGTGTGCTTCCAGTTGTTCTTTGCTTTCGAGTCGTTCCATATCGCGGCATTGGAGCCCTCATAAGGCTTTCCGTGCGGCTCATTCTTAAGGTCGAACGCAATTATAGTGTCATTGTTCTTGTACCTGTCAGCCATCCATTCGAGCGCTCTGTAATAGTCTTCCTCGCTCACCCTGTCGGTGTACCAGAGATTGATGTTGTGCCCGGAGGCGTCGGTGTTCGCCGAGTGGATATCCGGCATTACCTTTATCCCGTTGTCCTCCGCGAGCTTCAGGAAATACTCGAATATCTCAAGACTGTTCATCGAGTTCAGTTCTTCATTGTAGGCGTTGTTGTAATTTGCGCGCGGGTACTCCCCTGCCGCCCACTGGTTTATAAGCTCGGCGGATATCGGCACTCTTATAAGATTGAACCCGTGGTCGGCAATGGCCTTTACAGAAGGCGCGAGCCTGCTGTTCCAGAGACCGTCGAATGTGTTTGTTCCGGTGTTGTATCCGAACCAGTTCACACCCGTCAGCCATACCTGCTTGCCGTTCTTGTCAAGTATCCTGCTGCCGTCAGTGTGGAGCCAGTCGTCCCCCTGAACGGCCTTCTCGTTCCTTGTCAGAAGCGCCGTTACATCGACAGACGCGCCTCCGCCGTTATTATTGTTATTGTTGTTATTATTCTGATCATTGTTCTGCTGGTTCTGATCGACATGCCCCCTTGTGAGACCGCAGGCCTTGCCGTTCAGCTTTGCGCTTTTTATGTTGAGCGACGATGCCGTTCCTATGTTGCAGCCTATCACCTGCGCGCCGCCTGTGGGTATGTCGCCGTTGTAGTTGGCATTGGTTATGGTAAGCGTGTTTCCGCTCACCTTCCATGTCCCGTTCCAGCCCTCGGCGCTCTTTAAACCCTCAACATCGAGTTCAAGTGTCCAGCCGCTTACAGCACCAGCTGTGTTGTTCTCTATCTTAAGCTCCAGCGTGGTCATCTTCACACCGCTGTTTTCCCAGCCGTTTCCGGCGCTGTATACCACAGCGTAGCCGTCGGACTTCGCAGCGCTTTCGCTCCCGGAGGTGGTCACCGCTGCCGATGTGGTCTCAGGCGCCGGGGTGCTTTCAGCAGCGCTCGTGATCTCCTCCGGTGCGGAGGTATCTCCGGCAATGGGAAGCCCGCCCGCGTTCTCTTCGGGAGTTGTGTCCTTTGTCACGCTGCTCGCTTCCGTCGGTACAGTTTCTTCGACTGCGGGGAGCTCCGCAGTGCTCTCCTCTGGAGTCGTGTCTTCGGTAACGCCGCTCGCTTCCGTTGTCACAGCGTCTCCGCCTACGGGAAGTCCCGCCGCGCTCTTCTCGGGAGATATGACGTCGGTCTCTGCACTCTCTTCCTGCGCGGAGACCGCAGCGGACGTACTCTCCGCAGATACGGGGATCTCGTCCTTATTCAGACCCGGTATCAGGACTATCGCCGCAATAATGCCCGCCACAAGCACACCTGCCGCTATAAGCGACGCCGGGAGCAGCCATTTCCTGCTTTTTTCGGTCTTTACAGCATTCTCTGTATTATTCTCGGAACTCATCTTGTATTCATCACTCCTTTTTTCCCGGTTTCTTTACATTGTATTATAGCATAACGCCGGATTGGTGTCAAGCGATCATCAGCTCCCGTATGCTTACGGCCGGGAAGAATTCTTCATATAAAATAGGATATCCGGTCTTGCTTATTATGCTTATATGTGGTATAATCGATATGTCCCCGGATATTCCGCAGAATAATACCGAAAGAAAGCGAGTAAAGATCATGACCGACGACCCTATAATAAAATATATGTACACAGCAGATCCCGCACCTATGGTGTACGGCGGCACTCTGTATCTTTACACCACTCATGACGAAGATGAACTCGTCAATGATTTTTATACGATGTATGACTGGCGGTGCTTTTCAACAAAGGATATGGAGCACTGGACGGATCACGGAAAGATATTCTCGCTCGATGACATAGAGTGGGCCGATGACCGCGCATGGGCGCCGCAGTGCATAGAGCGCGGCGGCAGATTCTATCTGTACTGTCCCGTGCATAAGAAAAACGGCGGAATGGCGATAGCGGTGGGTGTCTCTGACAGCCCGACAGGGCCTTTCAGGGATATCGGTCATCCGCTGATCGACGAGGGCGACTGGAACGATATCGACCCCACCGTATTCATAGATGACGGGCAGACTTATCTTTATTTCGGCAATCCGGAGCTGCGGTATGTATTGCTCAACGAGGATATGATCTCCTTCGATACGAATACAGGCATCGTCAGGATACCTATGACCGAGGATTCCTTCGGAAAGGGCGGACACATGACCGGCACAACATACGGGGAAGGTCCGTGGTTCTATAAGCGCGGAGGGCTGTACTATATGATATATGCCGCATTTGCCGAAGGAGAGGGCAGAAACGAGCATCTTGCCTATTCCACCTCGGACAGCCCCGTCGGCCCGTGGAAATACCGCGGCGTTTTAATGAAAGAGAGCTCCTGCTTCACCAATCATCCGGGAGTCTGCGATTTCGGCGGTGAGAGCTGGCTTTTCTACCACACCGACGAGCTCCCCGGCGGAAGCCTGTTCCACCGCTCTGTATGCGTGACAAGGATGCACTACAATGAAGACGGAACAATCGGGGAATGTTTCAGATCCTCATAAGTAAAGAGCCGCTGTTTGTGCGAAAACAAGCAGCGGCTCATATTTTCATCGGATCCGGTAATTTCCGTGCAGACGCGCGGCATTGTTCTTATGCCGGCTGCTCAGCCCGTAAACCCGGTATAACATATCATTCCACAAATAAGATGTCAAGGGGTTCAGATTTTAAGCGTTATTTTTATATGAGCCGGTGTTTTCGGGCTGCCGCACAATGAGAGGAGGAAAAGGTAATTCCGTATTCGTCCGGTATCGGCTTGGAAAACCTTTGTTGACAGCGGCATCATATTATGATAAAATAAATTATATACCCAAACGAAAAGTAACCGCGCGATTTTTTAGTTTTTGTAAAGCAAAAATTGCCCGTTCAAGTCCGCCAATTTGTACAAATGCAACAAATTTCATAATAATTGCCAAAAACGCGCAACCAATTATGTATTTTTTGCGTTTATATTTATGAGAACAGGTTACAACCATACTGTTCAGGAAAGGAAGAAACAATATGAAAAAGAAAACCATGATCTCAATATTCGCAGCCTGCACACTGCTGCTGTCCGGCTGCGCTCAGAACGGCGGGAACACCGCTTCGGCCACAACTGCCGCAGCTTCGGCCACAACTGCCGCGGCAACGACCACTGCTGCCGAAACAACGACGACCACAGCCGCCGAAACAACTACCGCAGCCACGACTGCTGCCGTAACTTACCCCAAAGCCGACTTAAGTACAGAGACACGAATGTTCAGAGGGTATGTCGAAACAGATAAGTCTGCCGAATATCTGTTCATCGCTCCGGACGAAAGCTCGGAGCAGCTTGCGGAGCTTACCAACGGCATGATACTCGAAATATATTCCTCCGATTACAGCGGCTGGTATGTCGCGGAGCTCGGCGGTGAAACTGTCGGATATGTAAAGGCCGCTGTAATAAAGGAATGCCCGCATACATACTCGTTCGGTGACCCACTGTTCGGTGGATATGTCGCGTCTGACAGCGCAATAAAGCTGTACAGTGAATCTGACGAGAGCTCCGATGTGATCAGGGAAATAGACAGCGGAACACAGCTCGAGATCTATGAATGTGAGGCAGAAGGCTGGTATATGACCGCTATCGCAAAAGCAGACGGTACCGCCGCATATGACATCGGCTATGTCAAAGCTGAAAATATAGCGGAAATACCCGCTTATGACATGGACGGAGCAGAAGGCGAGCCGGACGAGTACGGTTTCTATGCGCTGCCCGACCCGCCCGCTGCAGGAGTCAGTGTCGCTTCGCTCTCGGGAACGTGGAAAGATGAGAACTCCGAGATCGTGATAAAAGAAGGCAGCGACATCTATAACGGAACATTCCTGCTCACAGAAGCGAGCGGCACTTCCGAGGGATATGTAAAGCTCGGATATCTGCTTAACCCCGATGATACAAAGACTTTCTGGTACATCTTCTACAAGAATGACGATACACTGTGGAACGCATTCAGCATCACCGGAGAGATACCGCTCAATGACCTTTACGCAGGACAGTCGGGTGAGCCGCATTTTGTCCGCGTTTCCTGATGAAGCGGAAAGGAAATGACGATGCTGCCATATATAGCTTTAGCTGTCGCGGGACTTGCGGCGCTTATAACCGGAATAATCCTTACAGTACGCAGAAAAAAGGCAGTCGGCATAACGCTTGCCATACTCGGTACACTTGCGCTGATCGCGGGAACAGTCCTCGCGGTATGTACCTTCATACTTCTTGATTTTATACACAACCAGCCGGTAAAGGAGCCGCCCGCCGCCGGCTCCGTCACGGCCGAAACTGAAGCAGCCGCCGGAACTTCCGTTACATATACCGAAACGGAAGAAGCCGGTGATATAGTCGGCGGAGACTGGCAGACATGGCGGAGCTATTCCGACGAATATGTCATAACCGACGGCCTGACGGTACGCCTTTCCCTGTTTGACGACGGCACGGGTTACGCGGTATATGACAGCGCAGACGGCAGCCGCATCGCAAGCCTTGTCAATGATACGGAAACTGCGGTCGATCAGTGGAATATCACCTCCGGCGATATCGACGGCGACGGCATCAATGAGCTCGGTACAGGCCTGACAGACGGCAGTACCCTGTGGTACAAGTATATCGAAGGCGAAACGTGGAGCGAAAACAATATCAACGGATGCTTTGAGCGGACGGATAAATAACGATGAAAAAACGATCAGTAAAAACAATTGCAGCGCTCACTGCCGCCGCGGCGTTCATGACTGCGGGTACGGCAGCGTCTTTCGCGGAAGATGATGAGTATTATTATGATGACTTTTACACCGATTACATAACACCGGATTACACCTTCCCCGAAAACGGCGATAAAGTCGATGAACTTATAGACCATATCTATTTCGGCGAGTGGACGAATTATGAACCGGAGACCGATAACAGCGAAGATGAGGAACTGCCGGCAAAATTCGACCTAAGAGATGTTGACGGCGTATGCTATGTTCCGGAGATAAGAAGTCAGGACCCGTTCGGCACCTGCTGGAGCTTCGGCGCTGTCGCTGCCGCGGAGATCAGTATTGCGTATCAGCTCGGCATTGATTTCAATACCGCGAGCGACTTTGAAAAAGCGGCTATCGATCTTTCCGAAAAGCATCTGTCGTGGTTCTCATACACTCCGCTGCCGGAGAATTCCCCCTTCTACAGCTCGCAGAGCGGCGAGGGCTACCACTATAAAGTGTATGACGAAGGGATAGACACCGACGAGGAAACGCACATACCGTATGATTTCGGCGGTCACGCGCATTACGCAGCCGTGCTCTTCTCCGAGGGCGTGGGTCCCGCGCTTGAAGCCGATGTACCGTACATAAACAAAGAAGGCAAATGGAATGCGGAGATAGATGTGATCAGTATCGATGAAGACGGCTTTGAATATTACATCGACTGTTTCTATGAGCAGATCGCCAGCGACAAAGAGTCGCTGGACGCGTTCGTTTCCGCCTGCGCGAAACACTACCCGGGGATAAAGGACTATGACAGCGGGACCGACGAAGCAGGGATCTATTACAGGCTGAGGCTCAGCCGCCTCGCGGACGGCGACTGGTCGGTAGATGAAAGCAAGCGCTTTCAGGGCATATTCCTCAGACATTCAAACATTCTTCCCGCGCCCGCTTCAATGGCTCCCGATTCCTCGGAATATATGTACAACGAAAATGCGACGGCCGCGATAAAAAAGGAACTTCTCGCGGGCAGAGGCGTCGCGGTCACTATGTATTCGGATCATTCCATGCCGGGATACGCCGACGAATCCGGGAATGTGTTCCTTTCGTTCCATACCTCGGGCGGAAGTCTTGCCGAATACAGCGACGAAGCGGATATCTGGTCGCATTACACATACTGCGCCGGCTATGACCCGTCCGACCGGTATTCGGGAAACTACTGCCACTATTCCAATCACGTTGTGTGCATCATCGGCTATGACGACGACTTCCCGAAAGAATATTTCTACGACCCGAACGGAACTATCGGCGGCGACGGAGCGTGGATAGTGCGGAATTCGTGGGGAAGCAGGAACAACAGCGATCCCACTGCGGAATATGACTGGGGCAACGGCGGTGACGGCTATTTCTACCTCTCATATTACGATCAGAGTATCGACAGCGCCGAGAGCTACGAATTTGAGCTGTTCGCCAACGAGGACGAGGGCAGGAGCCTTGAGCTGTATGACCTCTTCCCGCAGTTCAATTATGAAACGGCAGTGTCGGATACTCCCGTTTATATGGCGAATGTTTTTACCGCGGACAATGACGAGATAATACGCGATGTGGGAATAATGACTGCCCTTCCCGGCCTTACCGCGAAAGTGTCGGCCTATATTCTGGACGACGGTTTCAAGTCTCCGACCGACGGTAAAAAAGTCACCGGCACCGAGGAAACGTTTGAGTATATGGGCTACCACACAATGGAGCTCGACGATGAGATCGCTGTCAGCGACGGACAGAAATATTCCGTAGTCCTTGAACTTGTGAGAGGCGACGGAAAATACATTTTCGAGATAAACCACACAGAAAACAAGGCTGCGCACGACGAATACGAATACTACCGCAAGGAAGCATATATCGAAGAAAACAGCTCGCTCGACGGTTATGAGGACAGCAGTCCCCTGTACGGTGTAATGATCGTGAACAAGGGCGAGAGCTGGCTCGGCGCGGGTGATGATGCTTCGGCGGACTGGCGCGATCTTGCGGATGTAATAGAAGTATTCAGACAGATAGATTCCGATTACATGGGAGGCGCGTTCAACGATTACGACAACTTCCCGATAAGGAGCTATCCGTATACGAGCCTGTTGGAGGTGCATAATTCCGTCATTAATGAAAGAACGGTATATGACGAGCGCGATGAGGTCGAAGGCACTGTTACCGTCTCCAATTATTCCGCGCTGGAATCTTATGATAATATAAAAATAAACTGCTCGCTCTTTGATCTCGGCGAGGACGGAGAGATACCGATGCTCGGACCCGGAGACGAAATAACGCTGACGTACAGTTATTTCATTACGGACGAAGACCTCGGCAAAGGCACACTCACAAGCGAGATGACTGTATCCATAGACGGGGAACAGATATATCTCAATGATAAATTTTCCGATCTGTCATTCACGGTCAGGGTGGCTGACAAAAAACCGGAGCTTACGGAAACTGCCGTCACAGCAAGCGGCAGCACGAAAACAGCCGCCGCAGCGAACGGCAGCACGGAAACTGCCGGTATAGCGAACGATCCCGGACCCGATAACAGCGGCTTTCCGGTATTATTGCTTGTTGCGGCAGGCGTGATAATTCTTGCTGCGGCGGGTGTTGCGGTGACGATAGTTGTGATAAGAAAGAGAAAAAAGAAGATATGAAAACAGCCGCTCGCCAAAACGGGGAGCGGCTGAGCTTTATCCTATGAGTATGGATGCCCGGATATTGCGTCGGCACAGTGCTTCGGGCAAAAACGGTAAAACTATAGGCCGGAAACTTCCGCCCAAGTCCGAAAAGCTCGGGTAATCCTTGTGTTTTACAACAATATTGTTACCGTTATATCAGCATTATTTGTAATATACAATAATTTTTAGCGGTTTTGGGTAACATCTTTAATATATTTATTGACAAATCTTTCTCTCTTCAATATAATAAGGATATTGACATCTGTTATCAAAGGAGAGAAAAAATGTTACAACAGATAATTTATGCGGCTGTAATGATATTATCGCTGCTGGTATTTCTGCCGATAGTATTCATAAAGACAACCGGTTCAAGAAAATGGGCGGTCTCGGCATTCGCCGCAGCTCTTGTTTACGGTGCGTCGGGATACCTGTCACTGTTCTGCGGCACCTCGGACACCGTTATGATGACAAAAGCGATCGGCTTTTCGGCGCTCGCGGTAATGGGCGTTTCTTATCTGTTCGCGCTGGCCGCGGCCGGGAACGTTTCGTTCGCAAAGCCGGTGAAGCTTTTCTTCGGCGCTCTGACGGCAATGGTAACGGTAGTATTCGCGACCATGCGCATACACGGGATGTGCCTTACCGGCGTGACCGCGGAAGGTCCCGATGAGAACGGCATCTACGCGGTGTCATTCGGCTGCGGGGCGCTTTTATATGCAGCTGTAGCTCTTATCACGCTCGCTGTGACCGCCGGCGTGATAAAGGTAATTGCGGGAATGTCTGTAAAGCCGGTCACAGCACCCGGTTCGCTCAGATCTCTTGCGGTCATTTCTGTCATATTGCTGATCGGCATTACGGCGGGCGAGCTTATCGGAAATATCACGAATATAACGCTGATAACTCCTGTATGTGTGGCTGCCGCAGACCTGCTGCTCCTCATTGTCGCAAAGGGCATCGACAATTCGGATATTATAGACTTCGGCAGGAGCTGCGGTATCGACAGTACAAATGACGGTGTGGTCGTTCTCGATAAGAATATGAAGTTCCTGTTTGCCAACAAGACGGCAAAGAGACTGTTCCTTGAGTTTTCCGAGTCCGATCCCCATAAGATCACGGAATTCATCTCCACGATCAAAGACAAGGACAGCATTAAGCGCGGCGACCGCACATATTCATTCACAAGAACAACATTCACCGATTACAGCGGCGACTGTGACTGCAACATAATTATGATAAACGATATCACCGAGCAGGCTCTTCGTGACAACAGGCTCAGCGAAGAGGCAGCAGTTGACAGCATAACCGGTCTCCACAGCCACAGCAGCGTCGTCGAGATACTTACCAAAGAATGCGAAGAAACGAGCGGAATTCTTATCAATATCAGCTTCGACGGTTTCAAATCGCTCAACAATCTATACGGTCATGAAGAAGCCAACAAGCTGCTTGCGACATTCGGCTCGATACTGAAGAACAACACCAACTCCGATGATGTCAGAGGAAAGCTCGGCGGAGAAGTGTTCACGATATTCTTCAAGAATTGTAGCAGCGAGGGCGTCGTTGCTAATTTCACGATGAGAATAGAAGAACAGATCACCGATGCGGCACACAAGCAGCTCGGCGAGTCGATAGATGTGCCGATCGGCATTTCAGTCGGCGGTGTTCATGTCCCGGAAGCAGGCAGAGATTATGAAAAGCTTTCGGAGATCGCAGAAAAGGAGCTCAAAAAGATAAAAAGCAGCGGCGGTCACGGCTATTCGATATTCACCCCCGAAGAAGATACCTCGAGCTTTATACTCAGCGAAAGCAACCAATGAGCAGATAAAAATGCCCGCGGGTATGCTGACAGTACTCTTTTCAGAAGCGGGGGCGAGACGGGCGGGATAAGTCCGGATGTCAGGGGATAAAAACAGCGCACCATTCGCGTAAAACAGCGAATGGTGCGCTTTCTTATTTAATGCACTATCTGTAACATTACACCGAAAAGCACAGTCAGAGAGCGAGGCGGAGATACACAATACGGCGATCACAGCATCATACGATCTGTGAGTAAGAATATTCGCTGTAGATCGTCTTTGAACCGAGCACCTTGTACGTGCATACCGCGAACTGATATTTGTGGCCGTTCTTTACCTTCACAGACAGGCTGTTCTTGCCCTCGACAGCCTTTACCAGCTTAAAGTCGCCTCCGTCTACGCTCACATAGACAAAAGCTCCGTCTGTTTCGCGCGATGTCCATGACACGATCGCGGACGTGTTCTTTCTGCTGACGCTCAGGACAGGCTGAGCGGGGATAATGTCAAAGGTGAGTGTGCGCCTTCCCGTGTAAAGCCCCTTGCCCCAGATCGTAACGCTCGCCGTGCCGACAGACTTGTTATTACTGTAGGAAAGCACATAGTCCTTCCCGCGCGTCAGCCTTTTCGTTCCGTCGGTGACCGTCACATCGGGCTTTATCGCTTTTCCGGTGTATCTCACGGGCGCCATGTCCGCGAAGCTCAGAGACGAGAGCTTTTTCTGCGCGTCAAAGAGATTGGAGAAGCCCGAGCCTATCGCGAGAGCACTGTCATCGACTATCCATCTGCCGTTTTTGTATTTTTCGAGAGTTATGCCGGAAAAAAGCGCCGTCCCTTTACAGTCGGAGGCCCACATACCGTTGTACAGCGCGAGCTGAGTAAGCCTTTCGTCCGAGCCCGCGGTGAACTCAAAGGTGAGCTTTTTCCAACCGCCGGACGTGACGAACGCCGAATAAGCGGAACCGTCGGGCTTTCCTATGCAGGCGCCGGACGCCTGCCCCCTGAACCTGTCCGCGATCTTATAGCCGGAATACCTGACATAAGCCGAAAGCCGGTATTTTGTCCCGGGCTCGGTCTCATACGTCCTCTGTATATAGGAAAGATCGGGAGAGGTATTCTGTATGCTGAACGAGAAAGCTTCGCCGGGCGCTGTGTTCTTTGTGTCCAGCGTGAAAAGTCCCTTTCCGTTGAACGAGAGCGCCGCCGTCCAAAGTCCTGACGAATCCTTTACAGCCTTGTCGTGATATTCGTTCGAGCCGGACTTGGGGAGCTTTATCGGATTGAGCAGCGGCTCGCCGTAATCCTTTGTGTGAGTCCCGGAGAATACTTCGTCCGATGTCAGATAATAGTCGAAGCGAATGTTCGCGGCTTCCGCAGCGTCGCACCATGTCACATCGAAATTACACCATTTGCCGTCAATGCAGACCATGTTAGCCGCGTGACCGCCTTCTTCGCGCAATTTCGCGTGTATGTCCATCGCGGGTATGCCCGCCGCCTGCATAATGTATGTGAAGCTGTCGGAATATCCCTTGCAAACAGCCTTGCCTTTCACAAGAGGCCCTACCGCGCAGTAGCAGAAGCCTTTGTCGGAGTCGTCATAGACGGTATTGCATATTATGTATTCCGCCGCATAGCGCACTTTGCTCAGATCGTCCGGCAGAGCTTTCATGCGTTCCAGCAGAGCCGCAGTCTTTTTTTCGACCTTTGCTCTTAGCTTTTTGGCATCGGATCTCGTCGAAAGATATCCGAGCTTTCCGTCCGCCATTGTTTTGCCGCTGGCGAAGACCGTCTTTCCGAGATCCCAGTCCAGGCAGTATTCCGGACATTCGTAATAGCCGGCGTTCTCCGCTT
>CAMVBT010000051.1 GCA_947165805.1 uncultured Clostridia bacterium | reverse complement strand
AAACAAAGGAAGTTCTTCCCCATGCTCGGTCTTGTTGTCCCGAAGCCGAAGGACTACGGCAGATTTCTCGCCAACGCGAAGGCGATACTCGCATTCGACGCCCGCGGTACGGACGTGAACATAAAATGCCCGACGCTGATAATCGGCGGAAACGAGGACCGGACCGTCGGGACGGAAGCCGCGGGCGAGCTGAACACGCTTATAACGGGCAGCGAGCTGTACATATACGAGGGGCTGAGCCACGCGGTATACGAGGAAGCCCCCGACTTCTACACCCGCGTGTTTGAGTTTTTTGACAGACAGAGATAACCGAAAGGAACAAAAGAATGGCAAACGATAAAATAATCATCAGGGGCGCGAAAGAGCACAACCTGAAAAACATAGACCTTACGATACCGAGGGACAAGCTCGTGGTATTCACGGGTCTGTCGGGCTCGGGGAAGTCCTCGCTCGCGTTCGACACGATATACGCGGACGGACAGAGGCGTTATATGGAGAGCCTTTCGTCCTACGCGAGAATGTTTCTCGGACAGATGGAAAAGCCCAATGTCGAGAGCATCGAGGGCCTTTCTCCAGCAATTTCAATAGATCAGAAGACGACCTCCAACAATCCGCGTTCAACTGTCGGAACGGTAACGGAGATATACGATTATCTTCGACTTCTTTATGCCCGGATAGGTGTTCCGCACTGCCCTGTATGCGGCAGGGAGATCAGCCAGCAGACCGTAGACCAGATAGTAGATCAGATAATGGCGCTGGGCAACGGCACGAAGATACAGGTGCTCGCACCTGTGGCGCGCGGCAGGAAAGGCGAATATGCCAAGGAGCTTGAAAGCCTGCGCAAGCAGGGCTTTGTCCGTGTGCGCATAGACGGTATCATGTACGACCTTTCGGAAACTATAAAGCTGTCGAAGAACATCAAGCACTCTATCGAAGTGGTGGTAGACCGCCTTGTGGTCAAGGACGAGATAGATTCCCGCCTTACAGACAGCCTTGAGACAGCCGGAAAGCTCACCGACGGACTGATATATATAGATGTCATCGGAGGCGAGGAACTGCACTTCTCGCAGAATTACGCCTGCCCTGAGCACAATATCAGCATCGACGAGCTTGTACCGAGAATGTTCTCGTTCAACAATCCTTTCGGAGCGTGTCCGTGCTGTACGGGTCTCGGAATGTTCCATACAGTCGATCCCGATCTTATAATCCCGGACAAGAACCTTTCAATCCGTGAAGGAGCTATCCATGCCTGCGGCTGGAACTCACTTGACGACAGCTCGATAGCGATGATGTACTATACAGCGATATCGAAGCATTACGGAATTTCTCTCGATGTCCCGGTAAAAGAGCTTAAGCCGGAAGAACTCGATATATTCCTTTACGGCACAAAGGGTGAGCGCATCAGAGTCGATGTTCTCGATTCCTTCGGCGGAGGCTACAGGAACGCTGATTTCGAGGGCGTTGTCAACAACCTCGAGCGCCGCTACAAGGAAGGCTCCGACTGGGCGCGCGCGGAGATCGAGAATTATATGCACGATACAGAATGTCCGGAGTGTCACGGAGAAAGACTTAAAAAGGAGTCCCTTGCCGTGACCGTCTGCGGAAAGAACATAAGCGAGTTCTGCAAAATGAGCATATCCGAAGCGGACGATTTCGTGAACACAATGGAACTGTCGCAGCGCGATGCTCTTATCGGAAAGCTGATACTGAAAGAAATAAAATCCCGCCTGAATTTCCTGCGCAGTGTAGGCCTCGAATACCTGACGCTGTCGAGAGCGGCAGGCTCACTGTCCGGCGGCGAGAGCCAGCGCATCAGGCTTGCGACGCAGATAGGGAGCTCGCTCATGGGCGTACTGTATATACTTGATGAGCCGAGTATCGGGCTGCATCAGCGCGACAACGACAAGCTTATCGGCACTCTGAAGAACCTGCGCGACCTCGGCAATACGGTCATAGTAGTCGAGCACGACGAGGACACGATGCGCGAGGCGGACTATATTGTCGATATAGGCCCGGGCGCGGGAATACACGGCGGTGAGGTCGTGGCCTGCGGCACTGCCGAGGAGATAATGGCGTGCGAAAAGTCCATAACAGGGCAATATCTTTCCGGCAAGAAGAAAATACCCGTTCCGAAGGAACGCCGTCAGCCCGACGGACGTTGGCTGAAAATAATCGGGGCAGCCGAAAACAACCTGAAAAATATAGATATCGATATACCGCTGGGTGTGTTCACCTGTGTTACCGGAGTCTCGGGCAGCGGCAAGAGCTCGATGGTCAACGAGATACTCTACAATTATCTTGCGGGGACTCTTAACCGGGCGAGGACTCATGTCGGAAAAGTAAAGGAGATACAGGGGGCCGAACAGCTCGATAAGGTCATTGCCATAGATCAGGCGCCGATCGGCAGGACCCCGCGCTCTAATCCAGCCACATACACGGGTGTGTTCACGGATATCCGCGACCTGTTCGCCTCAACGAATGAAGCGAAGATGAAAGGGTACGGCACCGCGCGCTTCTCCTTCAACGTAAAGGGAGGCCGCTGCGAAGCCTGTCAGGGCGACGGTATCATAAAGATCGAAATGCACTTTCTGCCCGACGTGTATGTTCCGTGCGAGGTCTGCAAGGGTATGCGCTACAACCGCGAGACCCTTGAGGTGCGTTACAAGGGCAGGAATATATACGATGTGCTTGAAATGACGATTGAAGAGGGCTGCAAGTTCTTCGAGAACGTTCCGAAGATATACCGCAAGCTGAAAACGCTCTGTGATGTGGGACTCGGCTATGCGAAGATAGGGCAGCCCGCGACAACACTCTCCGGCGGCGAAGCACAGCGCGTCAAGCTTGCAACGGAGCTTGCCCGCCGTGCGACCGGAAGGACTGTTTATATCCTTGACGAGCCTACCACCGGACTTCATTCCGCCGACGTACACAAGCTGATAGAAGTGCTCCAGAAGCTTGTTGAGGGCGGCAACACCGTGATAGTCATAGAACACAACCTCGATGTTATCAAGACCGCGGACTATATTATAGACCTCGGACCCGAGGGTGGTGATAAGGGAGGTACCGTAATAGCGACAGGAACTCCCGAGCAGGTCGCAAAGATAAAGTCCTCATATACCGGTCAATACCTGAAAAAAATACTGAAAAAACGATGAAACCGTATATTTTCTCCGTTCGCTGATGCGGACGGAGATGTTTTTTATAATTTTTGTGATAAAAATTTACAAAAATACTTGTAATTAATTGGAAAATATGATATAATAATACGAATATAATTGTTCCACAGCTCCGGTACCGTCGAGGTTTTTTACAAAAACAAAGCGACACTTGAAAAAAAAGTCGGCGAGGAGCTTGATATCAAGTATATCCTCGAGATAAGAGATTGCCCGGACGAGCGTTACCGCGACAAGTTCACAAAGAATTTCGACGATATCGTCAATGACCCCGAGATTTTCGTGGTGGCGGAAGTGATCGGAGGCGTTAAGTATTCCTACGGTTATGTCAAGGCCTGTCTAGAAGCGGGGAAGAGCGTAGTCACCTCGAATAAGGAACTTGTGGCATCAAAGGGAGCCGAGCTGCTCAAACTCGCGCGCGAGCACAACGTGAACTTTTTCTTTGAAGCAAGCGTGGGCGGCGGCATACCGATAATCCGTCCGCTGAACCAGTGCCTGTCCACAGATGAGATCGAGGAGATCGCCGGCATACTCAACGGAACTACCAACTTTATCCTCACCAAGATGATAAAGGAGAATATGGAATTTGACGAGGCGCTGAAGATCGCTCAGGAGCTTGGTTACGCCGAGCGCGATCCCTCCGCCGATGTCGAGGGTCACGATACCTGCCGCAAGATCTGCATACTGGCGGCTCTGGCATTCGGCAGACACGTTTATCCCGATAATATCCATACCGAGGGCATAACGAAGATAACCCTTGAGGACGTGAAGTACTGCGAGAGCATGAACAGTGTCATAAAACTGATTGGCTTCGCTGCGAAGCGCGGAGACGAGGTCGCAGTTATGACCTGTCCGGCAGTCATAAACGACGAAAGCCAGCTCGCGGGAGTAAACGACGTGTTCAACGCCATACTCGTGCGCAGCGACGCGACCGGTGATGTTGTGTTCTACGGCAAGGGCGCGGGAAAGCTCCCCACAGCAAGTGCGGTGGTCGCGGATATAATAAACGCCCTTAAGACCGACCATACATCAAAGACCATGCACTGGGAGGACAGCGCGCAGGATTTCATAATACCGTACAGAAAGCTCGACAACAGGTTCTATGTACGCGCAAAGGCCGACAGAAAGACCGCGGAGAGCATATTCGGCGAGGTCAGGTTCCTTTCCCGTGACGGAGCTCCCGATGACGAATGTGCATTTGTTACAGGTGTTATGAACGAAGCGGACTTTGAGGAGAAATGCGGTAAGCTGAACGTTATCGGTTCTCTGCGTGTACTCGATTATTGATAATAATTGCCGAAAGGAAGTAAATATCATGGCTGAACCCAAATACAAAAGAATACTGCTCAAGCTGAGCGGTGAGGCTCTGGCTGGCGACAAGAAGACAGGTCTCGATCTCCCGACGATAAACTCTATCTGCAAGAGCGTCAAGCGCTGCGCTGACGCGGGAGTGCAGGTCGGCATAGTCGTGGGCGGCGGGAACTTCTGGCGCGGCAGATCGAGCGAAAATATGGACAGAGTTACGGCAGATCATATAGGAATGCTTGCGACTACGATGAACGCGCTTGCGGTAGGCGACGCGCTCAAGGAGCTCGGCTGTGATGTGAGAGTGCAGTCCGCGATAGCAATGAACGCTATCTGCGAGCCGTATATACGTGAGAAAGCCCTCAGGCACTTTGAAAAGGGAAGAATAGTCATATTCGGCTGCGGCACGGGCAACCCGTTCTTCTCGACAGACAGCGCTGCCGCTCTTCGCGCCGCTGAGATCAACGCGGAGATAGTGCTGAAAGCCACAATGGTAGACGGCGTATATGACAAGGATCCGCTGAAATTCGACGACGCAGTTAAGTATGAGACCCTGCGGCACAAGGATATACTCGTCAACGGCCTGCGCGTTCTCGACGGAACGGCAGCCGCGATGTGCATAGAAAACAATATCCCGCTGATCGTATTCGATCTGCACCGTCCCGATAACATCTTCGACGCCGTTATGGGCGAGAAGGTCGGTACACTTGTAAGCAATCAGTCATAAATCTGTAACGGAAAGGAAGATCATCATGAAAGAAACTCTCAAAAACACCGAAGAAAGAATGGAAAAGTGCGTCAAGGCAATGGAGAAGGAATTTTCCTCGATAAGAGCGGGACGCGCAAACCCGGGCGTTCTTGACAAGATCACCGTTGATTATTACGGAGTACCCACACAGATAAACGCTATGGCTGCTGTGTCCGTGGCAGAGGCAAGGATACTCGTTATCCAGCCGTGGGACGCTTCTTCCCTCAAGGCTATAGAAAAGGCTATAATGGCCAGCGATATCGGCATCACCCCCACAAATGACGGCAAATCCATAAGGATCGTATTCCCTCAGCTCACAGAGGAACGCAGAAAGGAACTCTGCAAGCAGATAAAGAAGTACGGTGAGGAAGCCAAGGTCGCAGTAAGAAACTGCCGCCGTGACACTATGGATAAGTTCAAGGCGATGAAGAAGAACAGCGAGATCACCGAAGACGACGTTAAGGACGGCGAGAAGAAAGTACAGACTATCACCGACAAATACTGTGAGAAAATAGACAAGATCTGCGCTGACAAGGAAAAAGAGATCATGACAGTCTGATCGGCGGCAGGGAATGGAAGAAAAAATTTTGCCGCGTCACATCGGCATCATAATGGACGGCAACGGCAGGTGGGCGAAGAAACGTCTGCTGCCGCGCACAGCCGGTCATGTGCAGGGCGCGAGAGTATTTGAGTCCTGTACCCGCTGGTGTATGGAGCTCGGTATCGAGTGCGTCACCTTCTACGCTTTCTCCACGGAAAACTGGAAGCGTCCGAAAGACGAAGTAGACGCGATAATGAAGCTCCTGTCAGAGTATCTGGACAAAGTGATGAAGATGACAGACGAAAATGTCGTGCTGAAAATACTTGGAAATACCGCACCTCTCGATGATACACTGAAAGCAAAGATAAAAAGGGCAGAGGACGCCTCTGCGGGAAATACCGGCATGACGTGCTGTGTCGCCCTTAATTACGGCGGCAGAGACGATATCGTCAATGCCGCAAAAACGCTCCTGAGAAACGGAGCCGACCCGTACAGCCTGACGGAAGAGAGCTTTTCGCAGTATCTTTATACAGCGGGACTGCCCGATGTCGATCTGATAATCAGACCCAGCGGTGAACAGCGTCTGTCAAACTTTCTGATATGGCAGGCTGCCTACGCCGAGTATGTGTTCATGGACGTACTGTGGCCGGATTTCAGTAAAAAAGACCTGAAAGCCGCGCTCGATGAGTATGCGCGCAGAAATCGCCGCTTCGGCGGGATATGATACTTAAAACAAGAAATCAACCGGAAAAGAGATGATCTGATGGCTAAGCGGCTTATGACCGCTGCGATAGGAGTACCGTTCGCGATCGCAGTTATATTTCTCGGAGGGATATGCCCTCATGTAATGGCTGCCGCAACGTCGCTGCTGTCGATCATGGCCGTATTTGAAGTGCTGTCGGCCGCGAAATATATAAAGTACCGCAGCATAACCGTACTGAGCCTTTTGTTCTCGACACTGCTGCCGCTGTTTTTCTGCTATGCGGACCTAAAGGTATTTGCAGTGCCGGTGTCATTCCTGTTTCTTGTACTGCTGTTCGCGGCTACTCTGATGAGGCATAAGGAGATAAAGTTCGAGGAGCTCGGATTTATAGCATTCATATCTATCTGCATACCGTTCTCGATCTCGACGATCGCGTTCTTCTACTTCCAGTGGATAGAACACGCTGTATTTCTCGTTATTTACACTCTCGCCACCGCGTGGGTAGCTGACGGCGGAGCTTATTTCGTAGGCACCTTCTTCGGCAAGCATAAGCTCTGCCCGGAGATAAGCCCGAAAAAGACTTGGGAAGGCTTCTTCGGCGGACTGATAACCGCGGTCATATTCGCGGTGATACTCGGCTTCGGCTATGAGCTCTGCGATATCCTAATGACCGGCGAACAGCATTTTACTGTGAATATATCCATACTTGTGATAGCCGCGGTAATATCGACGTTCCTCGGGCTTCTCGGAGACCTTATAGCGTCGCTTCTGAAACGACAGTGCGGAGTCAAGGATTTCAGCGAGATATTCCCGGGACACGGCGGAGTAATGGACAGATTCGACAGCGTACTGCTCGTAGCACCGTTCATATATCTGCTCTTCAAGATAATCTTCCCGATTACTATGATATCATAAAATGCCCCCCCGCCGAGTGCGGGGGATTTGCTGTATTACAATTCAAAATGCTAGATATTTTTGAATTAAGTATTATTTATCATGGAGCTGATAGCATGAATAATGAGATCGAGATAAAGATCAAACAGGACTATAAAAGCATCACCGTAATTATGGTTGTAAGTTTTCTCGTCGGTTTGTACTCATTTGCTTGTATGGTGTATTATCGTGATGAGTCCAAAGTCTATTCTATATTGAACGGTGTTATCTTTATTATAATGGTCGCACTGTTCTTTCTGTCTCTGTTCCTTTCTGAAAAACCGACGGTCGTTCGCTCCGACGGGATAAATCTGTATTGGAAGTTTTTATACAGACAGCATGAGATCAGCCTGAACGATATCACAGGTATAGCTTGTGAACCTTATAGTGTATTCAACAGATACGGGACTTATCAGCGCATCAGACTTACACTTTATGTCAACAAAGAGGGGGACAGCGATAAGATCGTGTTTAACGATCAGGTCGATGCCGGTGACCTGATCGAAGAAAAATTAAAGAAAAAAAGCGCAGACATCCCTATAATGAAACTATATGCGTACCTTATTGAACACAGCGGAAATAAGTGAGGTATCACAAGTGAATAATGAAAACAAAGTTCTGACAGTTCTCGGCTCGACGGGCTCGATAGGAACACAGACCCTTGACGTAGCGCGTATGCACGGCTATAAGATAAAAGCCCTTACCGCGAATAGCAGCGCCGCTCTCATTGAACAGCAGGCAAGGGAATTCAGCCCGGAAACGGTATGTATGACCGACGCTGCGGCATATAATGATGTTAAGACGCGTCTTGCGGATACCGGAATAAAGGTGGTCTGCGGCAGGGGAGCTCTCTGTGAGACAGCGGCTATGACGGTCGATATGGTCATCAATGCCGTGGTCGGAATGGTCGGTCTCGAACCTACTCTCGCGGCTCTGAACGCTAAAAACCGCGTAGGTCTCGCAAACAAGGAGACCCTTGTTACGGGCGGCGAGCTTGTAAAGGCTGCCGAAAAGGCGAACGGTGTCGATATAGTTCCGATAGACAGCGAACATTCGGCGATATTCCAGTCTCTTATGGGAAATTCGCAGAATAAGATAAATAAAATTATCCTGACAGCGTCGGGAGGCCCTTTTTTCGGGTATAATAAAGAGAGGCTGCGTACCGTTACACTTGAACAGGCTCTTCATCACCCGAACTGGAGCATGGGCAGAAAGATAACCACCGACAGCGCAACTCTGATGAACAAAGGCCTTGAACTTATCGAGGCTGTGCGGCTCTTCGATGTGACTCCGGAACAGGTGGAGGTCGTTGTCCACAGGCAGAGCATTCTGCACTCGGCGGTCGAATATGAGGACGGCGCGGTGATAGGGCAGCTTGGCGTACCGGATATGAAGATACCGATACAGTTCGCCGTTACTTATCCGAAACGTCTGCCGTCGCTTTCTGGCAAGCTGTCGCTTTTCGATGTCAGGACACTTACATTCGAGCGCGCGGACGAGGAGACATTTGTATGCCTTGCCGAAGCCCGTAAAGCGATAGCTAAAGGCGGCACCGCGCCGACGATACTCAACGGTGCCAATGAAGCCGCGGTAGCAGCGTTCCTTGACGGTAAGATACCGTTCTGGCGCATCGGCGAGCTTGTATGCGGCTGCTGCGAAGCTCTGCCGCACAGCGCTGAGGTATCCCTCGCCGCAATATCCGAAGCCGACAGAGCAGCCCGCGAATATGTCGGTGCGGAGATACAGAAAGGCAGTTTATGACAGTATTAAGCAATATTCTGAATGTCGTTATCACTCTTCTTGTATTCTTTACGATAATACTGATACACGAATTCGGTCATTTCTTTACAGCAAAGATGTTCGGAATGAACATTTACGAGTTCTCAATAGGAATGGGACCGAGACTGTTCAGCAAAAAGACAAAGACCACAACTTGGTCGTTCAAGCTCCTGCCCATAGGCGGAGCCGTACAGCTCGGGGAGGACTTCGAGAGCGACGACCCGAACGACTTCCGCAACAAGCCGGTCTGGCAGCGTATGATCGTAATTGTCGCTGGTGCGGTCATGAACCTTATTCTCGGCTTTGTCGTGTGCATTATAAGCATCTGCGCGTCGGACAAAATCGCGACAACGAAGATATCGTACTTCGATGATACCGCCGTTTCGTCGCAGGTGCTTCAGCTCAACGATGAGATAGTCGGGATGAACGGTATGGCGATATGGACGACGACCGATATTTCTTACTGCTTCCAGAACAAAGAAGCACTCGCGGATGCAATTAAAAAGGAATACGTCTGGTACGATATGACCGTCATCAGAGACGGTGAGAAGGTGGATCTCCGTGTACCGTTTGAATGGCTTGCGGAGAGGACAGAGAGTAATTCCGAAGGGATCAGGATAGACTTCAAGGTCTATCCGCAGGAAAAGGACTTCTTCACTGTCCTTTCCGCGTCGGGCAAGACGTTTATGACCGAAGCGCGACTGATATGGATATCGCTGTTCGACCTGATAAAGGGCACCTACGGCATCAATGACCTGTCGGGACCTATCGGTGTGGTATCTACTATGGCAAGCGCCCTCGACCAGTCTATAAAGATAATGAGCTTCAGCTCATTCCTGATGCTGATAGCGCTGATAACGATAAACCTCGGTATTTTCAATCTGCTGCCCATACCGGCGCTTGACGGGGCGAGATTTGTGTTCCTGCTTATAGAGGCGATACGCGGAAAGCCGATCTCAGCCGAAAAAGAGGGCTGGGTGCATTTCATCGGATTTGCGGCGCTGATGCTGCTGATGCTCATAGTAACATTCAATGATATAATTAAATTATTTCCTCACTGAACACACTCCCGTTATGTGCAATCCGTACACATAGCGGGAGCTTTTTTGTGCATTATTACATAGTGATAATCTATCAATTTTTTGTTAATAACCGCGCTGTGTTGTTCAAACTGCTGAATGATGCCGAAAACTGTTGACTAAAAACGTTTTTCGTGTATAATATTAATGTACATAAGAAAAATAATATCGGCTGCTGTTCCTTTGACAGCGCCGGTCGGTCTATCCAAAAAACGGAGGTACTTTATGAAGAAAAGAATAACAGTGCTTGCTCTTGTTTCCGCGCTGATCGTTTCGGCGTCAGCCTGCAGCGGAAACAAACCTGCTTCGACAACTACGGCGGCTTCGACTACAACAACAGCATCGGCTGCGGCCACAACAGAAGCAGCTGAGACAGACACACTGAATGTTATGAGCTATGCCGAATTCACAGCCGCAAGTCTGGAAGACAAAGTAAAGGTAGAGACTTATGTCCAGGCAAAGCAGGGCTGGTGGGAAAACAACGGCGTAGGCAATGCGACCTTTTACACTCAGAATGAGGATGGCGCGTTCCTGCTCTACAATATGCCGTGCACAAAGGAAGAGTATGACAAGCTCATTCCCGGCACGAAGATCAGAGTTACCGGTTACAAGGTAGAATGGTCCGGCGAGATCGAGATAATGGACGCAACATTCGAGATGATCGAAGGCAATTATATCGCGGCACCTACAGATGTAACTTCTCTCCTCGGCACCGACGCTCTCGCTCTGGAAATGAACAAGTTCGTAGCTTTCAAGGATATGACTGTAGAAGCTATCGGTGATGACGGCGCTGCGTTCCTTTACAGCTATGACGGTTCCGGCACAGAAGGTGACGACCTTTATTTCAAGGTATCAAAGAACGGTCAGACATATACCTTTACCGTAGAATCCTACCTCTGCGGCAAGGATACTGACGTATACAAGCAGGTAAAGGAACTTAAAGTCGGCGATACCGTTGATATGGAGGGCTTCCTCTACTGGTACAACGGTGCAAATCCGCACATCACATCTGTGACAGTGACAGCTTCCGGCGCAAGCACTTCCGCTTTGATGAGCTTTGACGAATTCAAGGCTGCCGAACTTGACTTTCAGGTAACAGTAGAGACCTACGTTCAGGCAAAGCAGGGCTGGTGGGAAGAAAACGGCGAAGGAAAAGCATCGTTCTATACCCAGACCGAGGATCACGGTGCATATTTCCTCTACAATATGCCCTGCACGATAGATGAGTACAATGCTCTGACACCTGGCACCAAGATCAAGGTAACGGGCTATAAGTCCGAATGGTCCGGCGAGGTCGAGATCACAGATGCGACATTTGAAACACTCGAAGGCACATTTGTC
>CAMVBT010000050.1 GCA_947165805.1 uncultured Clostridia bacterium | reverse complement strand
CGCACCTTTTTCAGTCTGCCGCTGGCGCAGAACCGGCAGCCCATATTGCAGCCCACCTGCGTCGATACGCACACATTATACCCGAATTCGTGCTTCATCAGCACCGACTCTATCCTGTTCCCGTCCGACAGCTCAAAAAGGTACTTGTCGGCAGTGTCCGAAACGAGCTTTTTCAAACATACGGGTTCACCGAACGCGAAGTTTTCCGTGAGTGTTTTAAGCGTTTCCTGTTTCAGCGGCAGCCCGTCAAAGCTCCGGACAAGCTCCCCGTAAACGGCAGGGAAGATGATATCCGCGCGCGATGGCTTCTCGCCGAGCTCCGTGAGCCTGTCCGCCAGCTTTTTCAGCGTGAGACCGTAAATATCAGTCATCGGCTTTACCCGCCGTTTTTTTGCGGGTCTCGCGTATTTTCGCGTTGCGCGCCTTTATGCGCAGGCGGTTCTTGTATATCTTCTCAAATTCCTCGTTCATCTCAAAGCACGATACGGACAGCAGCCCGCTTTTCAGCTCATATCTGATGAACACGGTGTCAAAGTCCTCGCAGCCCGCCGACGCGACAAAGGAGCACTTCCCGTGCCGCACGAGCTCCGCGCCCGAGTAGTCTATCCCGCATACGGGACAGCAGAGGTGTGTCTTCCTGCAAAGGTCGGCAAGCCCCGCGGGCTTTATATTCGTTTCGACATTCGCGGTGCAGACGGGGGTGTACTTCTCCCACGGCTGAACTACCGTCTTTGAGGGCTTCACGACTATGCGCTTCGAGTATTCGGCGATGCCCTTTTCAAGGTCGAGCTTTTCCGCGATAAGGAATGTCATATAAGCGTCGTTGAGGGCGTCGTGCGCCTTTATCTCGTCGGTTATCCCGAAATTCTCGAGCGCCGTTTTCAGCCCTATCTGCGCCTGCTGCGAGCCTGTCTGCGCGGAGTAGATGCGCTGCAGATTATAATGCACGGGCAGAGCGACGCCCGTTATGCCGTGGAACGTGAGATTGTCGCGCAATATCGGCATATCGTCGTCCCCCCACGTTATAAGCACGGTGTCGGGAGTGAAATGAGCCGCCATTATACCGACGGCTTCCGCGAACGTCATGCCCTTGTTTATGTCGGACTGCTTTATGCCGGTCAGCGAGCTGACGTAGGGATTCATCTTCTTGTAGCAGACGGGGCGTATCATAAGCTCCACCCTGTCGGTTATGCTGTTGTCCTCACCGGTCACTATGAAGCCTATCTGGATTATCTCCCCGTGCGGCAGCAGCTTTGACGCCGGTGAATTCGTGGGCTGGTTCCATTCGAGGTCGAATATTATCTTCTTCATTCTTACTTTCTTTCTTCAAGCGGTATATAGTCAAGGTGCTCCGCGACGTACTTGTAGGCAGGGCGTATTATCTTTCCGTTGTTTATGATCTCCTCGAGACGGTGCGCCGACCAGCCGGAAATTCTTGATATCGCGAATATCGGAGTGAACAGCTCCTCGGGTATGCGCAGCATATCATATACGAAGCCGCTGTAAAAATCGACGTTCGCGCAGATCGGCTTGAATAGGTGTCTCTTTTCCGCGATGACCTCTTTAGCTATCCGCTCAACGCGGTTGTAGAACTTGAATTCCGCGGTCCTGCCCTTTTCCTCGGCGAGCTTCTTCGCGTAGTCCTTGAGTATCAGCTCTCTCGGGTCGGAGCGCGTATATACGGCGTGTCCGATGCCGTAGACAAGACCCGTCTTATCGAAAGCCTGCTTGTCCACGATCTTCGTGATATATTCGCGTATGGCGTTCTCGTTGTTCCAGTCGAGGACGTGCAGCTTGATATCCTCGAGCATATGCTTTGCCTTGAGGTTCGCGCCGCCGTGCCGGAAGCCCTTCAGCGAAGCGATAGCCGCCGCGACAGCCGAATATGTGTCGGTGCCGGAGGAGGTGACGACATGGGTGGTGAAAGTGGAGTTGTTACCGCCGCCGTGCTCCGCGTGTATGACCAGAGCTACATCGAGCACGCTTGCTTCAAGGGGCGTGAACTCGCCGCTCTCGCGCAGCATATAGAGTATGTTCTCCGCCGTTGAGTATTCGGGCTTCGGGTTGCGTATCATAAGGCTCTCGTGCAGCTTGAAGTGCTTGTACGCGCAGTAGGCGTAAACTGATATAAGCGGCATCTTCGCGATTATCTGTATCGACTGCCGCAGCACATTCGCCGCCGAGATGTCCTCGGGGTCGTCGTCGTAGGAATACAGCGTCAGTATGCTCTTCTGCAGGGCGTTCATGATGTTCGAGCTCGGCGCTTTCATGATAACGTCGCGGGTGAAGTTGTTGGACAGGCTCTGGTATGTACTGATGAGGCTGTCGAACTGCTCGAGCTGTTCGGAGTTCGGGAGCTTTCCGAAAAGCAGCAGATATGTTGCCTCCTCGAAGTTGTGTCTTCTGCCCTCCGCGCCTCTTACGAGATCAACGATGTTGTAGTTGTGATAGAACAGACGTCCGTCGCAGGGTATCTTCTTTCCGTCCACGATATCGTAAGACACCACATCGGAAATCTCGGTCAGGCCTGCGAGAACGCCCTTTCCGCTGCTGTCGCGGAGTCCGCGCTTGACATCGTACTCAACGTACAGCGACAGGTCTATGGTTCCCTTGCTGAGATTATTGTCATAAAGCTCCTCAAGTATCTTTTTTTCGTTATCCTTGGGGCTTACTATCTCCTTGTCGGTCGATCTTTCAACTATCGGCATGAAACGATCTCCTTTCTTTAAAGCACAATACACTACTATTATAAACTAAATCCGGACAATAATCAAGAGACATATCGGAATGTTGTTGATACTGCCTGTTTCGTCGTTCCAATACGCGCCGGATATAGTCACAATGCACAAGAGAACTGTTCCGCTCATAATGCCGTTTTCCTCCGCATATAAATTGGTCAGAACTAAATTTTCGGAGGAGGCGTATCCATGTCACGGACAAAAACAACAGCGTCGTCTGTAGGCGGAACAAAACAGGAAAGATGTGTAAGCCTCGCACAATACATAATCGACAACGGTTCGACGGTAAGAAATGCAGGAAAAGCGTTCGGAATAAGCAAAAGCACGGTACATCAGGATATCACGGCACGTCTGGCGCGGGTGAACCCCGAGCTTCACCGGCAGGTGAGGGAGGTGCTCGACCGCAACAAGGAGGAGCGCCATATCCGCGGCGGTATGGCGACAAAGCGCAAGTACAGGGAACTTGCGGAGAAAGTATAAACGAAGCCCCGTTCCTTTTTTCCGGGAACGGGGCTGAATATTTATTTCAGAGTTATCTCAAGCCTGTTAGGCAGGCAGATGATAGGAAGCAGCTCCGAGCGGAGCTCGCCGTGCTTCACGCATATCTTGTCCGGACAGCTCGCCTCGGTGACGCTTATCGAGCCGGTCTTGACGCAGACGGTGTTGGTGCCGCCGCTGCCGCTTACGACGAATGGCTCGTCGGGAGCGGTCCGCAGGTCTATCGTGCGTATCAGCGTGCCGTCGCTCCTTATTTCCGCAGTATGCGCGTCCGTGCCGCCAAAAAAGGCGATATGCGCGTATATCGCCGCGGCTGCGATAATGACGCATAGTGCCGCGATAATGATTATCTTCTTTTTCATGCTATTCTTCCGGCTTGTTTTCCGAGGCGGTTATCTGCCCCTCGGCTACTCCGTCGGTGCTTTCGGGCATGAACAGTATCTTTATCGTGGCGAACAGCAGCTTTATGTCCTCGGTAAGGCTCGGCCGCGCGATGTACTGGAGATCCATGAGCAGCTTGTCGTAGGGAGTTGTGTTGTACTTGCCGTAGACCTGCGCAAAGCCCGTGAGACCTGCCTTCGCCTGTAATCGGAACGCGAATTCCGGAGTCTCCTTCTCATACTGCTCGGCGATCTCGGGACGCTCCGGACGCGGTCCCACAAGCGACATAGTGCCGTTCAGCACGCATATAAGCTGCGGTATCTCGTCGATGCGCAGCTTCCGCAGTACGCGGCCTACCTTTGTCACGCGGTCGTCCGACGCGCCGGTGGAAAGCCTTGCGATGCCGTCCTTTTCGGCGTCCATACGCATCGTGCGGAATTTGATGATGTTGAATTCCCGGCGGTTTTTGGTAAGGCGCTTCTGCTTGTAGAACACCGTTCCGCCGTCACGCTTTATAAGTATCGCTGTCACCAGCATAAGAGGGGAGAGAAGTATCAGCGCTATGCCGGATATTATGATATCCGCGGCGCGCTTTATTAACAGATACTCGAAAGAGGGATTGTAGCGCTCTATCGAAACTATGGGCAGGTGCAGTATATGCAGCGGCTCGGAGCTGCTCATTATAACGTCCCCGACGCCCGGTATCGCGAACACCCTGATATCCGAGTCGATGCAGTGCTTGATGATGATGTTGCGCTCACCGCTGTGTATGCCGCAGAGGAACACCGCGTCTATGTCCTTCAGCGCCGACGGTATATCCGCCATACATTCTTCCACGCGCAGCGTTTTCGCGACCTCGAAGCGCTTGTCGAGCTTGTATTCCTTTATCAGCGTTTCGATGCTCTGTCTCACGTCCCAGATAACGGCTGTGCGCATGGGCTTGTTGCTGCGGAAGAAGCTCTTGTTGGCAAAAAGCGACCAGAATACCGCAAGCGCCGACTGCACAATGAACAGGACTAACAGCTCCCAGGCGGAAGCAAGGCGGTATGACAGCAGGAATATGATCACATAAGTTATCATATCGGTCACGAGTATGGATAGGAGCTGACTGTAAACGAGCTCCGATATCCTGACTATCGAGACACTGAATCCCGAGTACAGCTTGCAGACGGTAAAATAGATGAATGCGTAGAGAAGTATGAGCACCACATTTCCCCAGTGGAAGAAGGGCACATGGATAGTATCGGCGTAGCACCAGTACCAGCACAGTCCGAACGGTACGGTTATGCAGACAACATTGAGCAGGTTGAGCAGGTAAGACCAGAGCTGTTCGCTCAGGCTGTTCCTTGTATTTCCGGTGCGCATCGGTGACCCTCCTTTCTGAGATAAAAGCCGTATTCAGTTAATGAATACGGCTTTGCCTGTATTGTATGCCGTTATGATTTTTCCGGTTTTTTCTTCGTGAGCACCTTTATCGTGAAGAGCACCGCTATCATCAGAACTGCCGAGATGCCGAGCACCACGAATACGTTCTGTATGAAGCCGGATATCAGATAACCCACCGCGCAGACACCCGCTACCGTGAAGGCATAGGGGAGCTGCGTCGAAACGTGGTTGACATGGTCGCACTGTGCGCCGGTGGAAGCCATGATCGTTGTATCGGAGATAGGCGAGCAGTGGTCGCCGCATACCGCGCCGGCAAGGCAGGCGGAGATGCAGATGATGACCATTTCGGGTATGATGCCCGTTTCGGCTGTGGAAGCGAGGTCGGCAGAGAACACGCCGGTAACTATCGGGATAAGGATACCAAATGTTCCCCACGAGGTACCTGTCGCGAAGGAAAGTCCGATAGCGACAACGAAGAGTATCAGCGGCAGGAGTATCTGTACCGCATGAGCGTTCTCAACGATACCGGATACGAACGGACCGGCCTTGAGCATCGAGGTCATGGTCTTGAGCGTCCACGCGAAGCAGAGGATCAGTATAGCGGGCACCATCTGCTTGAAGCCCGCGACTATGGAATCCATGCAGCTTGTGAAGCTGAGCACGCGTCTGCCCATGAAGTAGAGGATAACTATCAGCAGGGCGCCGATAGAACCGAGTGCCAGACCGTATGAAGCGTCACAGTCGGAGAACGCGGTGACAAGGTCGGCTCCGCTGAAAAGTCCGCCTGTGTAGACCATGCCGAGCACGCACATAGCGATAAGGATTACAACGGGGAGGATAAGGTCGATGACCTTGCCCTTTGTGTGTGCGGGCTTGTCATCGGGGGGATAAGCGGTGTTCTTGGTCGTGAAGATGTCGCCGTTCCTCGCGTTGTTCTCATGAAGCTTCATCGCGCCGAAATCGGTGTCGCTGAGAGCTATGAAGATTACCATTATGATAGTCAGCAGAGCGTAGAGATTGTAGGGTATGGTGTCGATGAAGAGCTGTATGCCGTTTACGCCGTCAACAGTACCCGCGACAGCCGCAGCCCACGAGGAAATGGGAGCGATTATGCAGATAGGAGCGGCAGTGGCGTCGATGAGGTAAGCAAGCTTCGCGCGGGATATCTTGTGCTTGTCCGTTACGGGACGCATTACCGAGCCGACCGTGAGGCAGTTGAAGTAGTCGTCAACGAAGATCAGCACACCGAGCAGGAATGTCGCTATGCTCGCGCCCTTGCGGGTCTTGATGTGTGCGGCTGCCCATTCGCCGTATGCGCGGCTTCCGCCCGCGCGGTTCATCATTACGACGATAGTTCCGAGTACCACGAGGAACACGAGTATGCCGACATTGTAGCTGTCGGCGATGTTGGAGATGATACCGTCATTCACAACGGCATTGAACATACCCTCAAAGCCCGTTCCCGCGGACGCGGCGTATATCAGGCCGCCCGTAAGTATTCCTATGAACAGGGAAGAGTACACTTCCTTTGTTATGAGTGCCAGACCTATCGCCACGACAGGCGGCAGCAGAGACCAAAGAGTGCCGATCGCATTCGTTATCGGCGCGCTTATGCAGCAGCAGACAATGAACACAACGACGATCAGTGCGAAAATTATCTTACTGAGATACTTTTTCATCGGGATCATTTGCTCCTTTGTTTGATTTTTTCCTGAAAGGAATATTTATCTGCGCGGCAGTGACCGCGATAAATACCAGTACGCAGCCCGCAAGCTCCTTCAGCGTCAGGCTCTCGCCGAGCAGCAGCCAGCCGGAGAGCGCCGCGAATACGGATTCGAGGCTCATCAGCAGGGTAGCGGTCGTGGGCTCGGTATAGCGCTGACCGATTATCTGGAGAGTATATGCGACTCCGCAGGACATAACGCCGCCGTAAAGTATCGGCAGCCATGCCGCGAGTATGTCATCTGGCGAGGGTCTCTCGAAGATGAACATACATATCAGCATTATCGTTCCCGCGGTGAAGAACTGTATGCATGACATCAGTGTGCCGTTGACGTTCTTGGCGTTGAACCTGTCCACGACCATGATGTGCGCCGCGAAGAAGAACGCGCACGCCAGCACCAGCAGGTCTCCGACAGATACGCTGAACCCCTCGTTGATGCAGAGCAGGTAGAACCCGATCATCGCTGCAAGGCAGCATATCCATGCTTTCAGCGAAGTCCTGCGGTAAAGTATAAAGCCGAACACCGGCACGATGATTATATACAGGGCTGTGACAAAGCCCGCTTTTCCGGCAGTTGTGTACTTTATGCCGTACTGCTGTAACATTCCCGCGACAGTGAATATGAGACCGCAGATGATGCCGCCCTTGACGGTCGTTTTCAGCGGAGCCTGCTCCCGCTTTTCGCCGTGCTTGTCCGGAAGCAGTTTCAGCAGCCCTAACACGGGTATCAGCACGAAGCCGCCCAGAAGGGTGCGGCAGGCGTTGTAGGTGAACGGTCCGACATAGTTCATGCCGTCGCTCTGTGCGACGAACGCGAGTCCCCATATCGCGGCCGTCATCAGCAGCATTATGCTGCCGCGGAGACTGTGCCGCTGCATCACAGGACTTTCGACAGGAATTCTCTGAGTCTCGGGCTCTTCGGGTTTGCGAAGAACTCTCTCGGCTCATTCTCTTCCATTATCACGCCGTCGTCAATGAACATGACGCGGGAGGCCACTTCGCGCGCGAAGCCCATTTCATGTGTTACCACCACCATGGTAATGCCTTCTTCCGCGAGCTGCTTCATAAGTTCGAGCACCTCGCCGACCATTTCGGGGTCGAGCGCCGAGGTCGGCTCGTCGAACAGCATCACGTCCGGGTTCATTACAAGAGCTCTCGCTATCGCGATACGCTGCTTCTGACCGCCCGAGAGCATATTCGGGTAGCTGTCCGCCTTGTCGTAGAGCCCCACCTTGCGCAGGAGCTCGTCCGCCTTGGCGTTCGCCTCGTCCTTTGTCATGACTTTCAGCTTCACGGGGGCGAGCGTCAGGTTGCCGCGTATGGTCAGATGCGGGAACAGGTGAAAGTGCTGGAACACCATTCCCATTTTCTCGCGCACCTTATGGAGCTGCTTCTCCGGAGCGGCGGTCAGGTCGGTGCCTTCAAATATCACCGAGCCGGAGGTGGGCTGCTCGAGACGGTTGAGACAGCGCAGGAACGTGCTTTTCCCGGAGCCCGACGGCCCTATCACAACGACCTTTTCGCCCTTTTCTATGTTTGTGTCGATGCCCTTGAGTATCTCAAGATCACCGAAGTTCTTTCTAAGTCCCTTAACCTCGATCACTCTTCTTGAGCCTCCTTTCGAGCTTTCCGACGAGAGCGCTGAGCCCGACTACAATTATCAGGTAGATCAGCGCGACGGCGATAAGCGGCAGGAATGCCTCATAAGTGACGCTTCGTATGATATCGCCGCCCTTGGTAAGATCCTCGAGGGCGATATATCCGGCAACGGAGGTCTCCTTCAGCAGTACGATGCACTCGTTCGCGAGCGCGGGGAGTACGTTCTTGAACGCCTGCGGCAGTATTATGTACGTCATGGTCCTTGTATAGCTGAGACCGAGGCTCGCGCCCGCCTCGAACTGTCCGCCGTCAACGGACATGATGCCCGAGCGCACTATCTCCGCGACATAAGCGCCGGAGTTGATGCCGAAAGCCAGCACTCCCACCAGCACTTTGTCGATCCTTACGGACGCGAAGATGACATAGTAAATAATGAGGAGCTGCACCATTACCGGTGTTCCTCTTATGACGGTAAGATATATCTTCGCGAAGAAGTTGAGTATTTTCAGCTTGCCGGTCTTGTCGTGGGTGGCGCGCACTATCGCGACAAGAAAACCGATGACCATACCCAGCATCACGGCGAAAAGCGTTATGACGAGCGTGGTCTTCAGTCCGTTCACAAGGTACATATACCTGTTGTCGTAGATGAAGGTATCGTACAGCTTCTGAAGGAACTCGTTGTTCTGTTCAAGTAAGTTCAAGGGTCTGTCCCCCAAAAAACATAAGATATCAGCTTTTATAAGTCTTAAAGACTGCAAGGAAGATGACCCGTCCGTTACTGAAAATTAACAGACGGATCGGGTGCGCGGGCTTAAGGGACCCTCTAAAAACCCATTTGAGAGAAAAAGAGCTACTTGCACCGATAGCTGCGTCAAGCCTCCTCACCGTGCGCCAGCACGCTTTCGGAGCCTCTCCTTGCTCTCGGCACAATTATCTCATTTTCTCTTTTCAAAGCGGTTTTTAGAGGTGCCCTTAAGTCTTATTTGGCTCTTACTACTATTGCCTGCATCGAGGTGGCATAGCCGTCGGTGAAGTTTACGTTCTTGAGTCTGTCCTCGGTAACGGACATACCCGCGACGCCTACATCTGCCTTGCCGGAGGTAACGGCTGTGATTATCGAATCGAACGCCATGTTCTCGATAGTGAGCTCCATGCCGAGCTTGTCGCAGATAGCTCTCATCATATCAACGTCGATACCGACGATCTCGTTGTTCTCCATGCTCTCATAGGGCGGGAACTCGGCGTTCGTTGCCATTGTGAGAGTGCCTGTCCTTGTGATCGAGCTGTCGGCAACGTAGGACGCGTGATCGGCGTCGTCGCCTATCCAGTGGGAAATGATGCCGTCGAGAGTGCCGTCCGCCTTGATAGCCGCGAGAGCTTCGTTGAGCTTCTTTCCGAGCTCATCGTCGCCTATGCGGTAGCAGATCGAATATTCCTCGTTATCGAAGGGTTCGTCGAGTATCTTGAGATCCGAGTTCTTGCTTACGAAAGCCTTTGCTGTCTCCATATCTATGATGACAGCGTCGTTCTTCGCCTGCTTGAGCGCCTGAATGGCGTCCGCGCCCTTGTTGTAGCCCTCTACCTTGGCGCCCTCTATGTCTCCCGCGAGGATATAGCCGGTCGTTCCGAGCTGTGTGCCTATGGTCTTGCCCTTGAGGTCGTCAACGCTGTTCACGGTGTTCACGGGAACGCTTGTGTTTCCGCAGGCCGAGATGCTTACTACAGCGGCGACGAGAAATGCTGCCGGTATTCTTGTTTTTTTCATGACTTTTCATCCTTTCTTTCGGGTATGGTCCACATACTTTATCATTATAACTCAAAACGCCGAAAAATGCAATAGCGGACACGATGTTTCTATTGCACAATTATTGAACGCGGATATGCGCGTTTTATGTCATATTTTCCTATTACCACGTTAATTCGTCATAAAACAGCACGAATCAGGGGCTCCGACACCGGCGTAATTTGTATCAACTTCCGAAAATCCGCCGTACTCTCTTTACAAAACGTCCGTTATATGCTATATTATTGAGGTCGGGACAAACAGAAAAACGAAAAAGAAAGGAAATAAAAAGTTATGAAGAGATCATTTACAGCAAGAATAACAGCCGGTCTCGCGGCATTCGCGATGATAGCCGCGGCAGGAAGCTGCGGAAACGGAGGCAGCGCCGCACAGACAACGACTGCGGCTGCGAACACCGCCACTGCAGCATCGGACGATTCGCTGCAGAAGGTGCTCGACGCGAAGCAGCTCGTTCTCGGGCTCGACGCGAGCTTCCCGCCCATGGGCTTCACGAATGAGGCGAACGAGATAGTCGGCTTCGATATCGACGTTGCGCAGGAAGTCTGCAACAGAATGGGCATCACCCTTGTTAAGCAGCCTATCGTATGGGACAACAAGGAAGAAGACCTCAATGTCGGCAAGATCGACTGCGTATGGAACGGTATGTCCATAAATGACGCGCGCCGCAAGACAATGAACCTGTCCGACCCGTACATGAACAACGAGATGATATTCGTAGTTCCCGGAAACAGCTCTGTCAAGACAATGGACGACCTCAAGGGCAAGACCGTGGGCGTTCAGTCCGGTTCCTCCGCGGAAGAGATACTTATGGCGGCGGATATCTACAAGGATATCACCGTTACGGCTCTCGAGGATAACGTGACCCTGCTCAGCCAGATGGAGCTCGGCTTCTCCGATGCAGTGTTCCTCGATTCCATCGTTGCGAACTACTTCATCACCGAGAACAGCAAGGATTATGTGATACTCCCCGGCAACCTTGAAGCCGAGGAATACGCGATAGGTTTCAGGAAGAACGATCAGACGCTCCGTGACGAGATACAGAGGATACTCGGCGAAATGAAGGCTGACGGCAAGCTCGGCGAGATATCGACCAAGTGGTTCGGCAGCGACGTTACGACAGTAAAGTAAGATATCATACCGATAACAGCGAACGGTCGCGGCAGATGCCGCGGCTGTTTTTTGTTTTTTGCTATTGAATTTGAAGAACATTTATGATATAATAAGAAATATAGTGCGATTTACCGCGTTATCGTGTTTTCGCGATAGCGGGAAGAACAAGGAGAAAATGCCGAAATGACAGGAGAACAGTTATCGACGCTGTTCGGGCTGATGCTGGAATACACAGTCCCGACGCTGAAAATATTCGCGTTCACGCTGCTGTACTCCATTCCGCTGGGAATGGTGGTAGCGCTGCTGAAAATGTGTAAATTCAAGCCTATCTCATGGCTCACCAACATATACATACTGATAATGCGCGGAACTCCGCTGCTGCTCCAGCTTATCGTGGCGCAGTATTCGGTGCCG
>CAMVBT010000049.1 GCA_947165805.1 uncultured Clostridia bacterium | reverse complement strand
CGAAGCGGAGAAGCTGATAAAAGCCTGCCCGGACAGCTCGTTCATCGTATGTTACGCGGATATGGATAATCTCAAGGCCGTAAATGATACGTTCGGTCATGAAGAAGGTGATTTCTGCATAAAGCTCGTTGCAAAATGTCTGTATAAGATACTCGGAGACAAAGCCGTGATCGGAAGAATGGGCGGAGACGAATTTGCCGCCATAATGCCGTCCGGTGCCGATCTGAGACCGTGGGATATCCTCGCGGAGCGTGACAGGTTTATAAACGAAATCAACGCAGGACGAAACAAGCCGTACAAATTCAGTATCTCTCTCGGCGTTCACGACGCGTATATCCGCAACGGCTATGACCTTCAAAGCGCGATAAGCGTTGCCGACAATCTGCTGTATATCGAGAAAAAGGAAAAGAAAAAGCGGGAGGCGATGTAACATACTATGGCACAGCACGAAAAGCGATATAACATCGGTCTGCTGATAGCAAATATCACTGACGCTTTCAGTAACGGCATTGCAAAGGGTGCGATTCGCCGAGCCGCGGAACTTGATGCAAACCTTGTTATCTTCCCGGGGAAATATATCGGAATACAGAACAAATATGAACAATACGATATAAAATATGAATACCAATATAATGTATTATTCGACATTGCGGCTGCGGCTGAACTCGATTATCTTATAACTGCAGTCGGAACAATAGCTTACGCTTACGCCGGCGATCAGAGAAAAGCGTTTCTTGACAGTCTCGGTGATACGCCTGTTCTTAGTGTGGCATCTGAGATAGAAGGCTATGATTTCCTGCAATACGATAATCGCGCAGGTGTTTCGGAAACTGTCGATTTTCTGATAGAACACGGTTATAAGAATATAGGATATATGGTCGGAAACCTGAACAATTCCGAATGTGCGGAAAGGTTTGAAGCCTACAAAGAAAGTCTTGAGCGTAACGGGATCAGGTACAGAGAACAATATATCACCGAATGTGATCTTGCGCATGAAAGTATCTATGATGCACGTCCGTTTCTTGAAAGAAATCCGGAACTTGATGCCATATTGTGCATAAATGATATAGTAGCATCAAAAGTATACGAAGCTCTTGCGGAAAGAGGTATCAGAGTCGGTGAGGATATTGCCGTGATAGGCTTTGATGACCAGCCGTTCTGTCGTGTCCTTTCGCCCGAAATGTCATCTGTCCGTGCTGATGCAGAAATGCTTGGAGCAGTCTCGGTCGAAAAGGCTGTGAACTTTCTTAACAAGATCCCGGATGACAGGCACTATGTAAAAACGAGCTTTGTTCAGAGAGCATCCTGTCCTACCGACGATATGCCGCAAACCGTTGACAAGGGTCACAAAAAGTATGCCGTTGAAAAATACGAGGAACGCACACACCTTGAAAACATTTTTATCCGTGATACGATGATGTTTGGTGGAGACACCGAAAAGAGCTATTCTGAGATTCTGAAGCAATTAAGCTGCATTGGTGCCGATACAGGATATATTTATGTCTATGAGAAGCCGATCAGGCATCGGATGGAAGATACGTTCCCAAGAAACCTTCCCTTGCTTTTTAAATCATATTGCTACGGCAAGACTCTCTTTTCGGTACCGGAGAATGAACAGAAACTGACGGTTCCGGAAGCCTTTGACAACATTCATCTTCCGAATGACAGGCGCCGGACTTTTATCGCTGTTGATTTGTACAGTGCTGAAAATCAGTATGGCATAGCTCTTGTTGAACCCGGAAACGAGTCATTTTTTGATGAAGTTGAACTGGTAACATATCAGCTGAGCTCTGCCGTCAGAACTATAGACGCACTGAAAAACCAGAATATACTTCTTGCGGAATTGGACAGAAAGAACCGTAATCTTGTAAGCGAAAACGAGCGAATAGCAGCAGAGCTCGGTGTCGCAGCAAAAATACAGTCCGATATGCTGCCGTCAGTTTTTCCGGCATTTCCGGGCCGAACGGATTTCGATATTTACGCTACTATGACTCCCGCGAAGGAGATCGGCGGCGATTTCTATGATTTCTTCCTTATAGATGATGACAGAATAGCTCTTGTAATGGCTGACGTTTCCGGAAAAGGAGTTCCGGCTGCATTATTTATGGTCATAGCCAAGACACTTATACATGATCAGTCTATGGGCGGAGGCTCGCCTGCAGAAGTGCTTTCCAATGTTAACACCAGACTTTGCGAAAATAATGCGTCCGGTCTGTTTGTTACGGTTTGGCTTGCTATAATAGACCTCTCGACCGGTCTGATGACGTATTCCAATGCAGGACATGAATACCCTGTTTTCAGAAGAGCCGGCTCCGAATATGAGATCGCGGTTTCAGATAATTGTCCGCCGCTTGCAGCTGCTGAGAATATTGATTATTATGACGAGCAGATGAAGCTGGAATCCGGCGACAGAGTATTGCTTTATACGGATGGCGTGCCGGAAGCTAAATCCGCGGCGGGTGCGCGTTTCGGTATCGAAGCAATGCTTGAGGCTCTGAACAGCAATATTGATCTTTCCGCTTCCGAAACGGTAAAGCTTCTCGGAGCCCGTGTGGATGAATTTACGGGAAATGCCGGTCATTTTGACGATGTTACGATTCTTTGCTTCGATTTTTTGGGAAACGGGCAATAAACTCTGAAAGGATCACACCCGATGGACAAAAGATACCTTGAACTGCTTGCAAAGGAATACCCGACTGCAGCAAGTGCAGCCGCGGAGATAATCAATCTCTCGGCTATCCGAAGCCTTCCGAAAGGCACCGAATACTTTTTCAGCGATATGCATGGGGAGTATGAGGCGTTCCTGCATATGCTGCGCAGCGCGTCGGGAATGATAAAGAACAAGATAGATATGGTACTCGGAAAGACCGTGCCGAACGCCGAGCGCGAGCGTCTCGCAACGCTTATCTACTACCCCGAAAAGGAGATTAAACGCCTGACGGCGGCGGACGAGATAACCGACGAATGGCGCAGGCTCACGATCTATCGGCTGATAATCGTGCTTGAAGCGGTCTCGGCAAAATACACCCGCTCACGCATCCGCAAGCGCGTCCCGCGCGATCTTGTGTACATACTCGACGAGCTGCTCAACGTTACCGACGATGTGAACAAGGACTTTTACTATGACGAGATAATCAACACCATTCTCGATACGCAGATAGCCGAGGAGTTTATCGCGGCTCTGTGCAGGACGATACAGGCGCTCTCGATAGATATGCTGCACATCATCGGCGATATCTATGACCGCGGACCCCGCGCCGATATCATTATGGACGAGCTGATGAAGTTCCACGACATCGACATTCAATGGGGCAATCACGACATTTCTTGGATGGGCGCTGCCGCCGGCAATCAGGCGCTTATCGCGAACGTCATTCGCATTTCTATGCGCTACAACAATTTCGACATCTTAGAGGACGGCTACGGGCTGAACCTAAGAGCGCTGGCGGTATTCGCCGCCGAGACCTATAAGGACGACGAATGCGCTCTGTTCATGCCGAGCACGCTCGACGACAACATCTATGACCCCGTTGACACGAAGCTGGTGGCGAAAATGCACAAGGCGATAACTGTCATTCAGCTCAAGCTCGAGGGTCAGCTCATGGAAAAGTACCCCGAGTGGGAAATGCGCGACCGCGTGATGTTCAGGCGGGTGAACTTCGATGACGGCACAATTGAGATAAACGGAACAGTCCACAGGCTCAAGGACACCCGCTTTCCGACTGTTGACAAGTCCGACCCGCTGGAGCTTTCGGACGGCGAAAAGGATCTGATGTCCGTACTGTCGGCGACGTTCCGTCACAGCGAGAAATTACAGAGGCACATACGCTTCCTATATACCCACGGCTCGATGTACAAGATTTGCAACGGGAACGTGCTGTTCCACGGGTGTATCCCGCTGGACGAGAACTGCGAGCTGCAAAGCCTCTGGATAGACGGCACGGAGTACAGCGGGCGCGAGCTGCTCGACAAGCTCGACGAGACAGCTAATCAGGCTTACTTCCTGCCGCACGGAGCCCAGAAGGACTACGCCCGTGACTTTATGCTGTACCTGTGGTGCGGGTCAAAGTCGCCGCTTTACGGCAAGGACAAAATGGCGTTCTTCGAGCGGTATTTTCTCGACGACAAGGAGCTGCACGAGGAGCATTACAATTCGTACTACGCCTTCTCGGAAAATGCCGATGTGTGCAAGAAGCTGCTCGGATTGTTCGTCGGCGATGTGAACAAGGGGCATATCATCAACGGTCATGTTCCCGTCAAGATCAAGAACGGCGAACACCCCGTCAAGGCGGACGGACGGCTGTTCGTCATAGACGGCGGAATTTCCAAAGCCTATCAGAAAACGACGGGAATCGCAGGCTACACGCTTATCTTCGACTCGCACAGCCTGAACCTCGCGGAGCATTATCCATTCATTCCCGGCGAGAGCGAGCATACCCCGAAAATACATCTTGTCGAGCGTCTCGACCGCCGCGCGAACATCTCCGACACCGACAAAGGACGCGAGATACTTGCGCAGATAAACGACCTGCGGGAGCTTCTTAATGCGTATCGTTCGGGAGAGATAAAGGAAAGTCAGCGGAGGATAAAGGACTGAAAATGGATAACGAGGTTTTCATCGGTTCGGAAAATATGATATACGACCGTTTCCGCGAAAAAGAGTCGCTGAACGGCACTTGGCACTACGCGGTCGATCAGTACAATGCTTTTCTCAGCGGGAAATGGTATGAGGAGAACCTGTACGACGAAAACGGGAATACTCTGCCCGTGGATTTCTCGTTCGATGAGTGGGATACTATGACATTGCCGTGCTGCTGGAACACAGCCGCGCCGGAATTCAAGCTGTACGACGGGAGTATGGACTTCACGCGCAGATTTACTTATGAGAAACAGCGGGAAGACGAGCGTGTGATACTTAAAATAGGCGCTTGCAATTATTATTGCAGAGTTTTCCTGAACAGGAAATATATCGGCACACATAAAGGCGGAAACACCCCGGCGTATTTTGATATAACGGACAGTCTTGAGCGCGAAAACCGCATACATATCCACGCCGACAGTACGCGCCGTGAAGAGCAGGTGCCGTCCGCCGTGACCGACTGGTTCAACTATGGCGGCGTTTATCGTGATATTGAGCTTATACGGGTACCTAAGCTGCACATCAAGGATTTTCGTATTGCTCTCGAACCCGACAGCGGCTTCGGTAAAATACGCGCTTTTGTAAAGCTGTCCGAATCGGTAAGCGAAATCGCGGAGCTGTTCATATCCGAGCTTGATGTGCGTGTCGATATCCCCGTTACTGACGGAACAGGGGAAATTGTATTCGACGCGGCTCCGGAGCTGTGGTCGCCCGGATCGCCGCGGCTTTACGATGTTACGCTCAGATGCGGAAACGACGAGGTGCGCGACCGTGTGGGCTTCCGCGAGATACGGGTCAGTGGCATGGAGATACTGCTTAACGGCAAGCCGATATTTCTGCGCGGGGTGTGCTGTCACGAGGACGACTTTTATCACGGAAGGGCGCTGACCGATGACGACAGACTCATAAATATAAGAAACGCGAAGGATCTCGGCTGCAACTTTATGCGTGCCGCGCACTATCCTCACAGCGAAAGAATGGCGCAGCAGTGTGATGAAGAGGGCTTGCTGCTGTGGGAGGAGCTTCCCGTTTACTGGGGCGTTATGTTCGGCAACGACGACACCCGAAATGACGCGGAGAACCAGCTCCGCGAGCTGATAACAAGGGATTTCAACCGCGCAAGTGTGATAATATGGTCTGTCGGCAACGAAAACTTCGACACGGACGAAAGACTTAAGTTTATGGGAGGTCTTGCCGATACCGCTCACGAGCTCGACCGCACCCGACTTGTCTCGGCAGCCTGTCTTGCAAACTTCGCCAAAAACGCTATCGAGGACAGACTTGAACAGAAGCTCGACATAATAGGGCTTAACGAGTATATGGGCTGGTACATCGCGGATTGGAGCAAGCTCCCGGAGCTTTTTGAAAACAGCCGACCTGAAAAGCCGGTAATAATATCGGAGTTCGGCGCGGACGCATACGCCGGACATCACGGAACCGTAAACGACAAAGGCACGGAGGAATGTCAGGCTTATATTATCGAGCGGCAGACCGAGGAGATAGCGAAAATAGGCTATATAAAAGGAATGTCGCCGTGGATACTGAATGATTTCCGCTCCCCGCGCAGAACTTCGGCATATCAGAGATATTTCAACACCAAAGGTTTGCTTTCCGCCGACAGGACACATAAAAAGCTCGCGTTTTCCGTCCTGCAGAAATTCTATCTGACAATGATGTAATATCATTCCGCGGCAAATACCGAATAAATAACAAGAGCGAGAAGACTATCGTGCCTTCTCGCTTTTTATTATTTCCCGTGTTCCTCGACCAGCCTGTCCATGTGCTCACGCATGATACTTTCCGCAAGCCCCGCGTCGCCGCTTCTGAACGCCTCTATGATCTGCTTGTGATAACGCCAGCCGCCGCGGTTTCCGTTTTCCACAACGAACTGAGAAAAGGCATTGATAAGAATTTCCTCCATAGCCTCGTATGTCCTGATGATATAAGCGTTCCGGCTTATCCGCGCCAATTCGGTATGGAACCGATGATCGAGCTTCGCAAATTCGGTCAGATCATTCCGGTGTTTTTCCATTTGGCTGTATATCCCGTCCAGCTTTTCTATATCGTCCGGTGTTGCTCTTTGGCAGGCAAGCCTTGCAACGGCAGGCTCCAATATGCTGCGGAATTCCGCGATCTCCGAAAGAGAACGCTCGTCAAGGAAGGTGAACAGCACGAGCTTATCCATTATCCTGCTCGCGTCGGCTTTCTTCACGAATGTACCGCCGCCGGTCTTTGCTTCGATCAGATCCATTGAAGAAAGATTGGTAAGCGCCTGACGAACGCTTGTGCGGGACACTCCGTACATCTCACAGAGCTCCATTTCCGTAGGCAGTTTATCTCCGGGGCGCAATTCACCGCTTACGATCTTTGCTTTGAGCTGACCGAATATCTGCTCCGCGACAGACTCTCTTTTTATCGAATTTACTTCCATTTCTTCACACCGTCCTTTATAATTACCGATCACTTGAAATATTTATCCAGCGCAAAATGATCGTCCAGATATTCGCGTGTATTATAGCACATTTCCTTGAAAAGAGCCATAGACTGCTCCATAGTCAGCGTGTTGCAAAGCGGCTGATTTACGAACGCGGCGTAGAGCTTACCGAGGTCGCGTTCCTTTATCCCTTCGTAGGTCGCGTCGATATTCGCGCAGCTCCTGTATACAAGATTTGCGACAGTCACGGGAAGCGGCTTTGACACCACCGGCTTCACCTGATCGTTGGAAAAGACGCAGTTTGTTTCCACAATGCTGCCGAGGGGCATCTGCGGCATCTGTCCGAGGTTGGGCATATTTACGTTTGATACTATATTCTGAAAACCGAGCAGCGCTTTCATCAGATCTACCGCTTCCTCGGTGGATTTCACTACCGGGAACTCCTTGCGTCCTTCCGCCATTTCTATGCTCTCAGCTATCCGCTCAGCCTGTTGTTTCTCGCGGAAATCGACCGTCGTAAGTCCAAACTGCCATTCCTTGACGGTCTCGGGATCTTTAAGATACCATTGGTTCGGCATAAACTCCGCCAGATGACGGTCTCCCGCCGCGGCAAGCACACCGTATTTGCGGAATTGCCGTAAGCGAACGGGTCTGTCCTGAACGCGAACCGATCCTGTCCCTCGCGCTCAAAATAGCCTTCTTCATAAAACCTGTCAATAAATTCCGGCAGCAATGAAAGCAGATCGATATTCCCGTATTTTGCCTCCGTTATCCAAGTGAAGTGATTGACTCCGCAGGCATCGGTGTATATCCGGCTGCGGTGAACATTTATCCCCTTGATCTCCTTCAGCACACAGGACAGAAATTCCTGCGCGTGGAACACCTCATGGCAGCACCCGAACGCCTTGATACCGGGGAAAACATCATACAGAACTTTGGTGCAGACACTCATGGGATTTGTGAAATTGATGACCCAAGCGTTAGGGCAGGTGTCGCGTATCGCCCTCGCAAAATCCTCGTATATCGGCACGGTGCGCATTGCGCGAAGTATGCCGCCCGGTCCCACCGTGTCGCCGACAGACTGATAGATACCGTACTTTTCGGGGGTGTGTACATCGCTTCGCATTTCCCTGAATGTTCCGGGAAGTATGGAGATAACTACAAAATCCGCGCCGTCAAGGGAGTCTTCAAGTCGCTCATAAAGCCGGTACTCAAATTTTGACTTTGTCCGCGGGTCTTTGTTGATATAGCCGCCGATCCTTGCGTTGCGCTCCGAGGCTTCCATATCTATATCATACAGCGCTATCTCACCGGACAGGTTTTCCGCGACCGCGAGGTCGGACATAAAGGTGCGCGCCCAGAGCTTTGAACCGCCGCCGATATAGGCTATTTTGATCTTACCTTCCATTTTCGTATTCCTCCATAATGTTTTTTATCCGTGCAAGCTGTTCCGCCGCTGCCGTCGGCATAGGCTTTGTTGCGACAGAGTGAGCGATCACTCCCTTTGCGGCAAGAGCTGCTTTTATAAACGGTACGAACGGCTTACCGACCGAATAGATATCCATAAGCCTGTCGATCCTTTGCTGGCAATCCGCGGTCTTTTGCAGGTCGGAGCTTCTCATAGCCTCCGCCCACGCGGAGGTAAGCTCGGGATAGAGATTTGAAAGTCCCGCGATACAGCCGTTTCCTCCGCAAAGAACATTATGCGCGAAATTGTCGTCGAAGCCCGAATATATCTCAAAATCCGGCCGCACCGGCCTTACCCGCTTTATAAGCTCCCGCGTGTGATCGACGCCGCTTATCGTATCCTTTATACCGACGATATTCTGGTGTGCCGCCGCGAGCTTTACGACAACATCCGGGGATATTTCATATCCGGTCCGTTCGGGGAAATTATACAGATAAATATTCCCGTGTATGTCTTTTGCGAGCGAATCGTAATACTCATATACGCTTTCATCGGTAAAGTGGAAGTAATATGGCGGGATTATCACGATCCCGTCCGCTCCTTGTCCGAGCGCGTAGTCGGACAGCTCAACGATCTCTCTGTAAACCATTGACGTTGTACCGACAAGCAGCCTGCACCGTCCCGCGAACGCTCCCGCCGCACAGCAGATAAGCTCCTTCTTCTGTTCAAGTGTAAAGCCGAAGAATTCGCCTATACTGCCGAGTATCAGGATACCGTCAACTCCGCCGCTTAGCAGATGCTCGTACAGCTTCCCGCAGGAATCTTTGTCGAGCTCTCCGTTCGGCAGCATCGGAGTAACAGCCGGAGTCATATACCTTATTGTCTGTCCGTTCATCAGTAGCCTGCTCCTTCCATTGCGGATTCAGCGGATCGTGTGTAGCGCCCGAATAAGCCGCGGCGTGCCGGTCTTGGGATGATCCCGCGCCTGCTTCGTTCGGTCAGTATCTCATTGACTTGTTCTATCGGCATTTCCTTTCCGTTTATCCCGACAACATTCAGCGTCCTTGCTTCAACATCGTATTCAATAATATCTCCGTCCTCGATAAACGCGATAAGACCGCCTCTTGCCGCTTCGGGGGAGATATGACCTATCGCCGCGCCTCTTGTTGCACCGCTGAACCGACCGTCTGTTATCAGCGCCACCGTGCCGTTCAGCCGTTCGTCGCAGACAATGGCTTCGGTGGTCATAAGAAGCTCGGGCATTCCCGAGCCCCGCGGTCCTTCATAGCGTATCACCATTACATCGTGCGGGTTTATTTTACCTTCCACCACGGCGCTATGAGCGTCCTCCTCGCTGTCAAAAACACGGGCGGCTCCTTTATGATGAAGCATCTCCTTCACGCAGGCTGAGTATTTTATGACACTGCCTTCGGGGGCGATATTTCCTTTCAGTACGGCAATACTTCCGATCTCCTTAACCTTTTCCGGCGGCAGGATAACATCGCTGCGTTTGAGCCCGTAATTTGCGAGATAACCGAGATTTCTTTCAAAAAAGCCGTTCTCCCGCAGTTCCTCAAGGTTCTCGCCGAGTGTCTTTCCCGTGACCGTCATAACATCAAGGTGAAGGTGATCCTTTAACATAAGCTGAACATAAGGAACGCCGCCTGCAAACCAGAAGCTCTCGGTCAGATGCTGTCCGCTCGGGTCAATATTCCCGAGATGAGGTATCTTATGATTGATACGGTCGAACAGTTCCGGCTTTATCACGATACCAAGCTCCTTTGCTATCGCCGGAAGGTGCAGGGTCGCGTTTGTCGAGCCGCCGATAGCACTGTGAACAATGATCGCGTTCTCGAATGCTTCGGCTGTCATTATCTTCGAGGGCGTTATGCCTTTTTCGACAAGCGCCATAACAGCTATGCCGGAAGCCCTTGCATGATCAAGAATATCTCGCATAGTAGCGGGAGCGAGTGCGCTTCCGGGGATCGCCATTCCGAGAGCCTCCGCCATACACTGCATTGTGGAGGCGGTACCGAGGAATGTACAGGCTCCGACAGACGGACAGCCTGTAAGCTTGTAGTCGCGTATCTCTGTTTTAGTTGCCTGCCCGCGCCTTTGTTTAAGGGATATTTCTCCCGCTTTTAGAGATGTGGTCTGATACGGACCGGGACGCATCGAACCTCCGGGAAGAAAGACCGCGGGTATATCCATTCTTGCCATAGCTTTAAGGTGAGCCGGAACGGACTTGTCGCAGGACGAGGACAGCACCATACCGTCCCACGGCACAGCGGAGGCGTGTACCTCCACCATATCGCAAATAGCCTCGCGGGAAGCAAGAACTATGTTCATTCCGTCATGCCCCTGAGCGCACCCGTCACATACATCGGTCGTGTGATACATACACGGTACTCCGCCCGACTGATATACCCCGTACTTCACCTGCTCGGTCAGTCTGTTCAGGTGAACGCTTCCGGGGTGCGAGTCGCCGTACACATCCTCGACCAATATCTGCGGCTTTCGTATATCCCCGGTCGTAAAGCCGGAGCCAAGCTGCAATGCGTCAAACTGCGCCCATAATTCTCTTTCGCCGATACTTTTCAAGATATTCTCCTTTGTATTGTATGATTGTATGTTTGTCATACAAATATTATAATAATTATTCTGTGATTTGTCAATACCTTTTTTAGGATTATTTAATAAAAATATTTATGAATGAATGAATATATAAACTAAGCTATCCAGTTTTGATCCGAAACCACTGACTGTACCCAATTTTCTTGCAACCGTACCTTCTATAATGTCACTTATTCCGACAACTATGTACAGAATATATTTTACGATTGCCTTATTTAAATTATTTTTTTTATCTCTTCTTTAGTAATACTTTTTATAAAGTATCGGTTCGATATGAACAATTCTGTATAAAGCCCATATGAAACCTGCCTATTGTTTTTATTCACTTTCCAAGAAGAATTATCGTAATGGGTTTCGGGTTTTACTCTAAAATAATAAAAGTCATCGTCTTCAGCAATTTCAATACAATCTGAGTCTAAAAGTTCGTCCAAAGTTTCATAAACTATACCATATTCTGTCTTTTTCATATATTACTCTATATATTCAGTGCCTTTCTGATCTCCCCTTTGACCTCTCTGAATACGCCCTGTTCTTTGTATTCCTCGTTAATGCGGTCGATTTCGGCGATCAGCTCG
>CAMVBT010000048.1 GCA_947165805.1 uncultured Clostridia bacterium | reverse complement strand
GGATATAGCCTTATTTCTTGCCGAAAGCGGAGCCGATCTGAATGTCAGGGACAATTTCGGGCAGACCGTCTGGGATCATATAAAATACTATGGTGCCGATCAGGTTTATGAGGCACTGAAAAACTACAGATAAAAACAAGGTTCCGTATTTGATACGGAACCTTCAGTCTTTCAAAAGGCGTACTACCTGCCGGATCTGCAAGGCGAAGCGTTTTGTTTTAGGGTCCACCCCTTTTTTAAAAAGGGTGGCCGCCGGAGGCAACTTGTTCTCGTTCCCGAGCGTAAGCGACCTCTATCAGCCGAATATTCTGTGCAGCTCGGTCTCGAAGTCGGTGCTGTCGCTTTCGCGGACAACTACCGAAATTTCGTCGAGCGCCGTGGTTATGAGAATGGGGTTCGCCTTTGCAGCCGCGAGCGCCCTGAACACGTTCTCCGCGAAGCCTATGCCGGTTATCATCTCGGCGGACTTGATGACGAACTTCACGTTGCCGGAGTTTATCATCGGCGGTCTGTCGGCGTTTATCTCCTTTGCGGCTTTCAGCATCTTCGGCATATCCTCGTCGGAGAATGTGAAGCCGATCGACGTTCTCTCCGCCGAAACGGGTGTCTTTGAGATCATGTCGATGTTGACCTGCTCACGCGCTGCCGCGGAGAAGACCTTGCATATAAACTCGCTCTCATTGTCGAACGGTATATTTCCGAAGGTGATGATCGAAATACCCTCGTTTGTTGTAATATCGGTCATTTTCAGTTCTCCTTTATCTTATTTTTCCGCAAGCAGATCGGACATATCGTAGAGTCCCTTTTCCTTTTTGCAGAGGAATACGGCGGCGTTTATCGAGCCGTTGGCGAAAACGTCCTTTGAAGCTGCGGAGTGCGAAAGGGTAATGACCTCATCGTGTCCCGCGAAGATGATATCGTGCTCGCCGACTATGGTGCCGCCGCGGATAGAATGCATACCGATCTCATCGGGTTCACGGGGCTTTCTGACGCTGTGACGGTCATAGACGTAATGATACTTGTTGTCCAGCTCGTTGTTGAGAGCCTCGGCTATCATTATCGCTGTGCCGGAGGGAGCGTCCTTCTTGAGATTGTGGTGCTTTTCCACTATCTCGATGTCGAACTGCCCGCCGAGTACGTTCACGGCGCGCTTCGCGAGCTCCACGAGCAGATTTATGCCGAGAGACATATTAAAGGTGAAGAACACCGGTATCTGCTCGGCGGCTTTCTTTATCTGCCCGATCTGCTCATCTGTGTAGCCCGTTGTCGCAACGACTATCGGCACACCGTTCATCGTGCAGTACGAAAGCAGATCGTTGAGAGCGCTCGGGTGCGAGAAGTCGATGATGACATCGGGCTTCTGCGGCAGCTCGAACGGGCTCTTCACTATCTTGAATTCGCCGTTCCTGTCTGTATTGAGGTCGATGCCCGCGATGACCGCGCAGTCCTCGCGTTCGTCCACAAGTCTTGTTATTACGCGTCCCATTTTACCGTTCGCGCCGGTAATTGCAATTTTAACCATACTGTTCAATTCCTGTTATTATTTTAAAAGTCCGGCCTTTACAAGCTCTTTGCGCAGCTTTTCGATCTTTGCTTCTTCCATTCTGATGAGCGGCAGTCTGCATTCGCCGACGTTCTTGCCGAGGAGGTTCATAGCTTCCTTGACCGGTATCGGGTTAACGTCGCAGAACAGCGCGTTCTCGAGATCGAGGTATTTAAGCTGGAGCTCGAGGGCTTCCTTTGTCTTGCCCTGCATATAGAGCTCGACCATGTCGTGCTTCTGTCTCGGTATGATGTTTGACGATACCGAGATAACGCCCTTGCCGCCCAGAGACAGGAAGGGCAGGAGCTGATCGTCGTTGCCGGAGTAGATATCGAAGTCCGTGTGGGCCGCTATCTCCGCCGCGAGGGAGAGATTGCCGCTTGCTTCCTTGACCGCGGATATCTTTTCGTTCTTCGAGAGCTCAACATAAGTATCGAGCGTGATGGCCGTGCCTGTTCTCGACGGTACATTGTACAGTATCGTCGGTATGTTCACCGCGTCCGCGATCGTGTTGAAGTGTGCCACAAGTCCGCGCTGCGAGGTCTTGTTGTAGTACGGTGTCACCTGCAAAGTAGCGTCCGCGCCCACGCGCTCGGCTTCCTTGGTGAGCTCCACAGCGTAGCCGGTGTCGTTGCTTCCGGTGCCTGCGACTACGGGAACGCGCTTCGCGACCTTCTCGACGCAGTATCTTATCATCTCGACGTGCTCTTCGTCGGTCATTGTGGAGGCTTCTCCGGTGGTTCCGACAACGACTATGGCGTCGGTCTTGTTCGCGATCTGCTCCTCGATGAGCTCGCCGAACTTTTCATAGTTTATACTTCCGTCGGGGTACATAGGGGTGACAATAGCCACGCCCGTTCCCGTAAAGACAGTCTTTCTCATAGTGTTCTCCTTTTAGTCAAAGTAGCCCTTTGCCGCGTAGAGCTCCGCCATAAGCACAGCGCCGCCGGCAGCTCCGCGCAGAGTATTGTGCGAGAGACATACGAACTTGTAGTCGTACTGGGTGTCGGGTCTCAGACGTCCGATAGATACCGCCATGCCGTTTTCGAGGTTGCGGTGGAGAGCCGCCTGCGGGTAATTGTCCTCGGTGAAGTAGTTTAGGAACTGCTTCGGTGCGCTGGGCAGCTCAAGCTCCTGCGGAACGCCCTTGAAGTTCTTCCAGATGTCGATGATCTCGTCGATAGAGGGCTTGTTCTCGAAGCTTACGAACGCCGCCGCGAAGTGACCGTTCGATACCGGCACGCGCAGGCACTGCGTTGTGATAGACGGGCTCGAAGCCTTTACTATCTCGTTGTCTTCGATCTTACCCCATACCTTCAGGGGCTCCTGCTCGGACTTTTCTTCCTCGCCGCCGATGTAGGGGATAAGGTTATCCACCATTTCCGGCCATGTCTCGAACGTCTTGCCCGCGCCGGAGATAGCCTGATATGTGCAGGCGAGCACCTTTGTGATGCCGAACTTGCGCAGAGGCGAGATAGCCGGAACGTAGCTCTGTATCGAGCAGTTGGATTTAACGGAGATAAAGCCGCGTTTTGTACCGAGACGAGCCTTCTGTGCTGCAACGATCTCGATGTGCTCGGGGTTGATCTCCGGTATAATCATCGGAACGTCGGGTGTGAAGCGGTGCGCCGAGTTGTTGGACATAACGGGCACTTCATGCTTCGCGTATTTTTCCTCAAGAGCCTTTATCTCGTCCTTCTTCATGTTTACGGCGCAGAATACGAAATCAACCTGCTCCGCTATCCTGTCGATGTCCTTTTCGGCGTCCATGACTACCATATCCGCCATAGCAGCGGGCATGGGCTTTTCGATGAGCCAGCGGCTGCCGACCGCGTCCTTGTAGGTCTTTCCGGCGGAACGCTCGGAAGCGGCGAGCACCTTTACCCTGAACCACGGGTGGTTCTCCAGGAGCACCGCGAAGCGCTGACCTACCATGCCAGTTGCGCCGATGATGCCTACATTGTACTGTTTCATAGTTTTTGTTTCCTTTCTCTTTGTCTTGCTAATATAAAAGCCGGCTTTAATACAGCCGGCCGATAAACATAACAGGGAATACGACAAATGCGAAAAAGCATATATTGCCGATAGCTCTCCATTACGCCTGCGACGGCTTAATGACAATCGTACATCTGTTAAATGCACGACCGGATATGTATACCCCGACTTATACATTCCTCGGCGGTGCTTCCTTTCACATTAACAATATGTCGGAATATTGACGTTAATGCTACTGATAAGACCCGCGCCTCTATCTTTCGTATATTGTATCACAGTATGTCGGTTTTGTCAAGTATTTTTTATACTTTCATTATCTCTCTTATCTTTTCGGCGAGCACCTTTGCAGCCTTATCGTGTGTGGCGGGGGAGGGGTGATAGTCCGCTCCGAAGCCCAACGAGCCGTCGTGCGGCGTGAACTTCGCGGTGTATATCTCCTTAAAGCCTGTCTTTTCGCGGAACAGCTCAACTGCCTTTTCCATGTACGGATATATCTCGTCCACCATGATACCCATTATGCAGAGTATCTTCGACGCGGGGTTGCACTTATGCACAGTCTCAAGGAATTTCGCGTATTCCCCGGTGTACTTTGCGTACCTTTCCTCGTGTCCCATGCACCAGCTGAAATCGTTTGTGCCGAGGTTTATAACGATCAGACCGGGAACGTACTTCGAGAAATCCCAGTCTATATCCTGCGGCGCGAGACCGTCGCGGTCATCGAACTTTTCGTCGGAGAAGCCAAGCTTCGTGTAGTACGGCGGCAGCAGGTTGGTGGTAAGAGGCGGCATATCGGGGGAATCCACATATCCGGATATGATGCCCCAGCCGCTTATCGAGAACGCGCGCACATCGGCATCGAGGAGCTGTCCGACCTTGTAGGCGTAGCTCTTTGTGAAATCCTCGGTCGATGTCCTGAAATGCACAAGCGGGTCGTACTCGTCAACGCCGTAGCCGCAGGTTATCGAGTCGCCTATGATCTCCAGCTTGAGCGGCTTTTCCGGAGCGGGAGTTATCACCCCGTCGCATTTTACCGGCTTTATGCCTATCGTCGATTTAGCGCTTTCGGACAGCTTGATGAATTTTATGTCGGCTTCGGTCTCTTTTGAGTTTTCCGATCCGCAGATCACGGGGACAGTCTTTGTTACCCTGTCGAGAAGCCCCTCGGTCGTTCTTATGCCGTTCACAAATACCGCGTATCTCGCCCAGTTCTCATCGTTGCCGGGTTTTTCGGGGGCTGCGTCACCGACGAGCTCCAGAATAAATTCCCTGCCCCTGAAATGACATTCAAAGCCGCTGCCGGAGAGCGCGCACCAATAGGTGCTGTCCTCATCGTACATTCCGCGTCCTGTGAGCTTGAAATACTGTTCGTTTACTGTGTAGGTATTCATTTTGCCGCCTCGTTTTCTCCGGACTTCTGTCCGAGCTTCTTTTCCGTATGTGTAAGCAGTCTCTTTATATTCGCGCGGTGCATCACTATCAGCATAATTCCTATTATCATACTGAGCCCGAAGTTTATCCACGCCGACCAGTCATTGTTCATCAGCGAAAGTATCAGTACGGTGAACGGATACACAGCCGCGGCTGTTATGGAGCCGAGCGATACATAGCGCGATATCGCGACAACTATCACGAAGATGATGAACGGTATCACACCGGCAAGCCAGTTTATGGCGAGCATCGCGGCGAAGGTGACGAGAATGCCCTTGCCGCCTTTGAAGCCGTAGTATATGGGGTAGATATGTCCGAGTGCTCCGAAAACTCCGGCGAAGTAATTCACCCATGTCCATGTATCCGAAGTATAGTAGGTATCGACGCCGAGTACCAGTTTGAAGAGGAAATGCACGGCTAAAATGGAAAGCACGCCTTTCAGGATATCGCCTATGAGCACGAAGAGTGCTGCGGCTTTTCCCTGGGTACGGAGTGTGTTTGTGAGTCCGGCGTTACCGCTTCCGAGTTCACGGATATCCTGACCGCTTTTGATTTTAGTCACGATGATTGCGGAGTTGATGCCGCACAGGAAGTACGGTACAATGGCGGCGAGCGCCAGACAAGCTATAGTTTCGATGTTCATGATAGACCTCTGAAAGTTTTTCTGATAAGATACGTCCCGAAAAGGAGTAGTCATTGACGGATCTGCAAGGCGAAGCGATTTGTTTTAGGAGCCGGCCCTTTTTTAAAAGGGCTGGCCGCCGGAGGCACCTCAAGCGGAGCGACCTTTCAAGCGCAAGCGACGTGTCACGCTTTCGCGTTCTTTTCGTCGCCGCGTTCGCGGACGACTATTTTGATCGGGGTAGCGTCGAGCGAGAATGCCTCGCGTATCTGGTTCTCGATATAGCGCTGATACGAGTAATGGAAAAGCTCGCGGTTATTGCAGAACACAACGAACGTCGGCGGCTTGGTCGATGCCTGCGTCATATAATAGAGTTTCAGGCGCTTGCCCTTGTCGGAGGGCGGCTGTACGCGCGCCGTGGCGTAGCTGAGCAGGTCGTTGAGCATTCCGGTGGTGATGCGGCGGGAATTCTGCTCCGCCGTATACTTTATCAGCTCGAAGAGCTTGTCTATGCGCTGACCGGTGAGCGCCGAGATGAACACTATCGGAGCGTAGGACATGAACGAAAAATCGACTTCCAGCTTCTTGCGGAACTCGTTCATTGTCTTGTCGTCCTTTTCTATGCTGTCCCACTTGTTCACAGCTATGACGCACGCCTTGCCCTGATCGTGAGCGTAGCCGGCGACCTTGCTGTCCTGCTCCGCGAAGCCCTCGTTCGCGTCTATCATTATAACGCATACGTCCGAGCGGTCTATCGCCATGTAGGCGCGCAGTATGCTGAACTTTTCGATGCTTTCGGTTATCTTCGACTTGCGGCGTATTCCGGCGGTGTCTATAAATACATATTTCTCGCCGTCGCGCTCTATGACCGTATCTATCGCATCCCTCGTTGTTCCGGCGATATCCGATACTATGACGCGCTGCTCACCCGCCACCTTGTTGATAAGCGAGGATTTCCCGGCGTTCGGTCTGCCTATGACCGCTACCTTGATAAGCGCGTCGTCGTATTCCTCCTCGTCGTCGGCGGGCATATTCGCAATGACCGCGTCGAGCAGGTCTCCGGTGCCGTGGCCGTGTACCGACGAAACAGCTATCGGCTCGCCGAGCCCGAGATTGTAGAACTCATATATCTCCGGCGGAGGCTCGCCTATCGAGTCGCACTTGTTCACGCACAGCACCACGGGCTTTCCGCTTTTCAGGAGCATCGAGGCTACGCTCTGGTCGCTCGCGGTAACTCCGGTCGTGATATCCGTCACGAATATTATCACGTTCGCGCTGTCGATAGCGAGCTGAGCCTGCTCACGCATCTGCGACAGAATAACGTCCTTCGAGTCCGGCTCTATGCCGCCGGTATCGACGAGCATGAAGCTCTTGTCGAGCCACTCGGCCTTTCCGTATATGCGGTCACGGGTAACGCCCGGTGTGTCCTCGACTATCGAGAGCCGCTGGCCTATGATCTTGTTGAATAGCGTCGATTTTCCGACATTCGGACGCCCGACGATAGCGGCAAGTCTGTTCATTTCTTATCTCCGTTTCTTTTGTTATTTCCTGTCTGTTTATTCGGCGCCCTTCTGCACTCTTACATCACTTCCCGTGAAGATCAGTTCTTCCATGGTCAGAAACCGCGAGCCCAATCGCTCGTCGTATTTCTTTTCAAGCTCCTTGATCGTGAGGTTCGTATTTATCACGGTAGGCAAAGAGGCGTTCATGCGCGCGTTTATAAGGCTGTACAGCACAGAAACATAAAGCTTGTTGTCCATTTCCGCGCCGAGATCGTCAAGAATCAGCAGGTCGGCGGTCTCCAGCATATCGAGCACTTCGCCGCCCTCGAACTTCTCTTTGTCGAGCTTTCGCAGAAGATCAGGCACCGAGCCGTAGATCACATTGTAGCCCCTGTTCAGCACCTCCGACGCGATGCTCAGCGACAGGTGGGTCTTTCCGAGTCCCGTCTTGCCGCGCATGATAAGGCTCTTGTAGGGCAGATGAAAATTCTCTGCGTATCTGCGGCAGGTCTCTAAATTCGCCGCCATTACCTTTCGTGCGGTGGGTCCGAGCTCGGTCGGCAGAGTGTCGTCATAATAGGCGAGGCTGAAATCGTCGAATGTGCAGAGTTTCAGCGGCGTGGTGCTGTTGAGCTTTTCGGCGGCTCTGCGCTTCACTATGTCCATAAAGCAGGAGCAGTAACGGTCGTCAACTATCCCGGTGTCACGGCAGAGCTTACAATTATATATGGGGGAGAGATAGTCGCTCGGGTAGCCGTTCTTGATTAGAACGGTGCGTATGCGTTCCTGAAGCGCGAGATTCTCCTTTTCGAGCGCGGATATCTTTTCCCTTGCATCGTCCGCGCGTTCGGTGATTATCGCTATCAGCTTTCCGAGTGTGCCGGAAAGCTCTCTGCGAAGCTCCGCGATCTCGGGGAGCTTCACGCTTATCTCTTCGGCGCGCCGGTCAAGTATCTCGCTGTTTCTCAGGCGGATATCGCTGAGTTCGTTTTCGGCTTCGCTGAAATATTTACTGTCAAATCCCATAACGGCTCCTTATAGGTTCTTGTATTTGTTTCTGGCGCGCTGTTCGGCCTCGTCGATGTTGTACGATGGTGCTGAACCTCCGACGCTGCCGCCCGATGAGGGCTTCGGCAGGTCAGCGAGCTGCGACGGGTCGGTAACGCCCTTGCTCAGCCACGAACGCAGCACCTTGTCTATGTACGGGAAGCTGAGTTTCCCGGTGTTGTCCATACACTCGTCGTAAGCGGCGCCGATGAGCTCGCTGCCGATGCCCATAGCCGCCCATTCTTCGATAGTGCCGCGCTGCTTCGAGGAGAAGGAAGTCGAAAGCCCGAACCGTCTGCGCAGTTCGTTTTCGAGCGTGTAGCAGGTGCGGAGCTTCCTGATGTGCTCCTCCGCACGGCTTATGTCGGTTATGTCGTTTTCGACCCAGTTGAGCGCGACGGTCTTCATATATGCGGGTGTGGCTTTTCCGATATCGAAGCAGTATTCGACGAGCATCATCGTGACTTCGCAGGGGAGACCCACTTCCTCGACCATTACCATGAGCGTCTGCCGCTCCGAGTGTTGCAGAGGTCTTCCGGCGAGCTTTTCGTACATCTCAAACAGGCATTTCACGGCATCGTCGCCCCGTATCGCGGCGGCAACGGCTTCGGCGGAGCACTGCGTCTCGGAGCCGAGCAGAGCTCTTGCCTTCGGGGAGTCGAGCTCCTGTCCCGCGGGCACCGCGGGAGCGGCAGGCTGCGGCGCTGCGCACGTCATTTCGTTCCCGGACGGGTAGTATTCTGTTCCGGAGTTCGACAGCACACCGGCGTTCACCCAGTACAGCAGCGCGTCGTCAGCGTCCTCGGTGCGTACTCCGACTGCTTCGGCAATGATATCGGCGCGCAGCCCGAGGTCGGAGTGCGCGAGCATATAAAGAAGAACCTTTATCTGTGTTCCCGAAGCGATCTTAAGGTGATCCTCCGCCACGCACATCGGCACGGCGAATATCTTTCTCCACGCTCCGAGATTAAGTCTGTAATCCAAGATGATGTCCCTTTCGGTAATATTTTTCGCTAAAAGCAGATACATATTTATTATATCACAAACCGACTTTTTTTGCAATACCGAAAAAACAGATATTTGCGCTTTTGCGAAAACGGTAAAACTGCACGGTAAGTATCTGTCTGAGAGCGGCGGTACGCCGCTGATCTCCGTATCATTGGGAATATTTTTGGGGAAATAACACCATTATGTTGACTTTTGTCGGATTTTATGTTAAAATATTTACGCTTACTTCAATACTGTAAAGGCGGCGATTTAATGAGATCAAAGACCGGATACGCGGCTGCTGCGGTGCTTGCGGCGGCTGTTCTGGCATTCGGCGGCTGCGCGCAGGATATATCCGGAAGCATACCTGCGGCTGCGACCGTGAATATACCCGATGAAGTCACCACCACAACGGCGGCGGCAACTACGAAAAAGACGACTACTACCACCGAGAAGGTGACCGTGGTCACCACCACCGCGGAAACGACCACGACCACAGAGACCGTGACGGAGTCCGAGCCGGAAACCCAGACGCAGGCTCCCGACACCGCGGAGACCGAACCCGCTCCCGAGCTCGAGGGAACATACCGGAGCCACCCGACGAGCCACGCATACAACGACTTCATCTCGAAGTGCGTGTTCGTCGGGGACAGTATATGCAGCGGCTTCAAGGCTTACGGCATTCTTCCCCCGAAGAATGTGCTCGCGCAGGGAAATGTTGCCGCAAGAAGCATCTACGACTACACATTCAAGGTAAACGGCGACGAGATGTCCATTCTCGCGGCTCTGCTCGAGCTCAAGCCCGAGTATGTGGTGTTCTCCATGGGCATGAATGACGTCAATATGACTTCCGAGCAGACCTCCTGCGAAAACTACGGCGAGCTGCTCTCGCAGGTCGAGAGCTTCCTGCCCGACGCCACCCTGATAGTATGCTCCATAACCCCCATAACCTACGGCGACAGCGGCAAGCTCTTCACCAAACCGGCGAATATCGACAGCTTCAACGCGGCGATCAAGGAATACCTCGACGCGACCGAAAAGTGGATATACTGCGATATCACCCATGAGATGAAGAATTCGCTGAACCTGCTCAAATCCAAGTACCTCGGCTCTCCCGACGGCGTACATCTCGCCCCCGACGCTTACTACGCGATCATGTACCAGATATGTGAGCGCATGGTAGACGGTAAGCTCTACAACGCCGACGGCACACCCGCCGAAACAGAGCCCGCCGAAACGACCAAGGAGCCGGAGACCGAGCCCGCGGTGCAGACCGCCGACAAAGATCCGGAAGACCTGCTCTCCGGTACCGTTATCATCAGCGACGAGGACTGATATCCGTGGAACTTCCGTGGAACAGCGCCCCCGAAAAATTTTTGAAAAAATTTGAAAAAAACACTTGCATTTCACTATATGTTGTGGTATAATATAAAAGCAGTCACGAAATGTAGAGGTTTACTGTTCATAACAAAAAAATTTCTGCGTTCATATAAAGCTGATCATCAACACAACATTCAGGAGGAAATTGCAAAAATGAAAAACGTTCACATCACAACAACAGGCGGAATACTTTCAGATACAGAGGTGCAGGCTTATGTTGACAGAGGCAGGGAACTGAAGCCCGGCCAGAAGCTCATCGCACTTGATATAGCTCTTGACGGGGATTATGTAGACCTTTCCTATCAGTATGAAGCAAGACCCTTTGAGCGAATCAGACGCATCACCGGCTACCTCGTAGGTACGCTCGACCGCTTCAACAACGCCAAGAGAGCAGAAGTCCTCGATCGTGTGACACACGAAGTCGTAGATGACTGCGAAGATGTGTACGTAGCCAGCTGAGCTGAACGTACCTGAAATATAAAGAATACGAAACGGCGCATCCGAAGGACGGGTGCGCCGTTTTTGCCGTGCGCGCATTCAAATCGTGTGAACAGACGCCTGTTTGTTCATTTTGCGGGCGTTCACAAAACAAAGCAGGCAGACCTGTTCGGGCCTGCCTGTTTTTCATGTTTTACGGGATATATACACAGAATTCGTCGTCGTCCTCACGCCGTACCGCGTTGTAGACGTACTCTTCGCCCATTGACGAGAACGTCCTGCTGAACGTTGTTGTCCCGTCTGTCAGCTTCTCGCAGTGGAGAGACTGCCCCAATGAGTTCACGGCGCTGACCTGATCCTTCTGCGCCGGTATGATGTTTCCTCCGGTGATGACGGTGCGGCAGGCGGCTGAGCCGAACTGCTTCACGTTGCCGGAGAGTATCTTTACGGTGGCGGTACCCGCGCTGATGCGTGTCACGCCGGTGCCTTCAAAGCTGCCGTAGCCGGATACGCTGTCTCCCTCGCCGTAGGCGATGACCTTGCCGCCGGAGCAGGTGATGTCCGCGTGGCCTCTGAGTGAGCCTATGCAGGCTGCCGAGTCGCCGTGAACTACAGCGGAGGTATTCCCGCCGGTAATGATGATCTCGGCGTTTCCGGTATTGAGTACACCGAGAGCGGTGCAGAGCTCGCCGTCCGCCTGAAGGTCAAGCGTGCCGCAGCTCCGTATGACCGCGTTCCCGTTGAATGCGCCGCGCGCCCCGGCCGACTTTCC
>CAMVBT010000047.1 GCA_947165805.1 uncultured Clostridia bacterium | reverse complement strand
AGAGGGTGGAGGAGAGAGGGGGTCTGGGGGAGGGAGGAGGCGGGGGAGGGAGAAAACCACTTTCCTTCGGGGAAAGGGGTTTTCTTCCTTCCCCGCCTTCTTCCGCCCCCAGAAACTCGAGCGCAAGCGACTACTCGATATGGTAACTGCGCATTTGGAGGCGTTTTTCAAACTCCTCGACGGGGAGGGGTTTATCGAAATAGAAGCCCTGAGCTATACGGCATTTATTATTTCTGAGCAACTCGATCTGCTTTTCGGTCTCGACGCCCTCGGCCACACATTCGAGTCCCATGGACTGCGCCATGGAGATGACGTGGCTGAACATCACCTCGGTAACGCCGCCGTCGGAGCTTTCCTCGACCGGCAGGAAGCATCTGTCGAGCTTCAGCACATCCCACGGCACCTCGCGGATAAGGTTCAGCGACGAATAACCCATTCCGAAATCGTCCACCGTGACACATATACCCTCAGCGCGCAGGGCTCCGACTATGCGTTTCAGTTCGCGGAACTCGACGTCGGTAGTGGTCTCGGTCAGTTCAAGCTCTATGTACTTATGCGGAACACCGTTGTCATCAATTATTTTCAGCAGGTGCTCCAGCAGATCAACATCTATCAGATGCTTTCTCGACAGGTTAACGGATACCCTTACGGGTTCCCTGCCCTCGTCGAGCCAGCGGCGTATATCAAGGCAAACCATGTCAAGCATACGGTAATCGAGCCTGCATATATCGGTGTTCTGTTCAAGTATCGGAATGAACTCTGCGGGCGGCACGATACGTCCGTCCCTGATCCAGCGGCAGAGAGCCTCGGCTCCGACTATCTTTCCCGTCTCAACATCGACCTTAGGCTGATAGTAAGCTCTGAACTCGTCCTTTTCGAGCCCCTCGACGAACAGCTTGCTGACCTGCATGAATCGCTCCTTGCGGACATTCATATCATCTGTGTAGTACACGATGTTGCAGTCGGGATTGAATTTTGCCTCCTGAGCCGCCGGGAACACCTTCCCCATTATCTCAGAAGTCTTGTTCATCGTGAAGCCGTCGGGAATGACGAACACACCCGCGCACGCCGAGACCATGATGCGCTTCTCGCGCCGGGTATCGTAGACCACAGGAAAGCCCTCGATCATGAACAGCACGGAATGGAGCAGCTCGCTCCTGAAAACGGCGATGAAGTTGTCTCCGCCGACGCGGCATATCGTGCCGTTGTTGCCGATCAGCTTCCTTATCTGATCGTAGTAGCTGCGCATGACGATGTCGCCGGCAGCACGTCCTATCTCACGGTTTATCAGCGAGAAATGCCGCAGATTGAACTGCAAAACGGTATTGCCGGGGATCTCTCCCTTTTCGTTCATCTTTTCGAGATAGCGCATGAAGAAATTGAGATTGGGATAACCGTCATCGTCAAAGAAACCGAGCTTTTCCACAAGCGTCTGGAGCCTGTTGCGGCTGATGAAGCTCAGCATAGCACGAAGTCTTATATCCACGCGCCGGTAATCCGTCTCCGACAGGGGCCCGTCATTCTCCGCCATATAAAGTGTGCTTTTCACGACGGTCATGGACGGCGTGACGACGCGGCGGAACATCACGACCTTGTCGCCGTGTCCGTTATCATAGTCTATCAGTACCTCGCCGTCGCCCTCCTTTTCGGCGCTCAGGCTGCGGTAGAACTCGGTCACGCCCTTGGACAGATGAAACAGCTCGCATATATCCGCGAGTATGCTGACAAATTCTTCGCGGTCGAACTCCGAGGGCCGGGTCATGGAATCTATCAGCCGCTCAAACAGATCATAGTACTCTTCTCTTTTTACGTCGCACATACGCTCACGTCCTTTCGCCGAACAGCAGCTCTATCATTTTTGGCGTATATTCGTTCCAGAACGAAAAATCATGCACTCCGGGGCCTTCATAGTATTCGTGCTTGACGCCCCTGTCCGTCAGGAACCTGTGGAACTCACGGTTGTTTTCTGTCAGGAAATCCTCGGTGCCGCAGCACATATAGATATCCGGGAGCTTCTTCCCTGCCGCAAGCAGACTGTCAACGAGGAATTCGGGGTTTGCGGGGCTTGTGAGCACTTTGTCCGGCTCACCGAAGCACTCGCGGTAGTATTCGTAATTCGCGTAGCCGTTGTCAACTTTTCCGGGCTCCATTCCCGCGACCTCATGGACTATCAGGGCCGAGGACAGGCCTGCCGCCGCGCCGAAGCGCTCCGGATAAGCGAGAGCGGTATGCAGCGCCCCGAAGCCTCCCATGGACAGCCCCATTATCCGGGTATCCTCGCGGCTCTTCGCGAGCCCGAATGTCCTGTTCAGGTAATCCGGCAGCTCCTCCCCCAGCAGTGAAGCGAACCTGTGACCGGTCGATATACCGTCCAGCCAGAACGAATTTTCGCCGTTCGGAGCCACCACGGCGAAATTGTATTTCACCGCGAGGTATTCCGGCACCCAGTTCCAGCCGCTCATATCGTACCCGTGCAGCAGGAACAGCGTCCTCATCGGGCGGCCGTCCGCCGAAGGCTCGTCATTCGGCATGAACATATCGAAGGTTATGTGGCGGTTCAGGCACCGCGAATGGTATTTAACAGTTAAAAAAGCCATATCATGTCTCCCTGTATTGTTGTGGTCATGCGCTCACTGGAGCTTTGCCGTGCGGTAGAGCTTCTTGAACTCCGAGGGAGTGCAGCCGTTTATGTCCTTGAAAACGCGGTTGAAGGTGGTCAGGCTCGAAAAGCCGACACGCGCCGCGGCATCGGTGACGGAGGCGTTCTCCTCGAGCAGCAGCAGCTCTGCCGCGCTGACGCGGCGGTTATTGAGGAAGCTGATGAAGGTGGTGCCGCTGTATTTCTTGAATATCCTCGAGAAGTGGCAGGCGCTGTAGCCCGCTATATCCGCGAGGCTCTCGAGGGATATGTCGTTCATGTAGTTCTGCTCGATGTAGCCGAATACGCGGTGAATGGTATCGGAATACTTCTCGCTGTCGTCCATTCTGAATTTGCTGAGCTGATACTCCCTTATGTGGGTCAGCAGGCTCAGCAGCTTCATATACACATATATATCGGACAGCACACCGAACTCGAAATAGAGCGTATATATCTCTTCCATAATGTGTCCGATAGAGCGGCGTATATCGGCGCCGGACTCCTCGGATATGACGAACGGGTCCGCGATCACGGCGCGCAGCTCCGGAAGCGCGGGTACGCCCTCGATCAGCCTGTTGTCGCAGAGAAGTATGAGTCTGCGTCCGGGATTGGCTTTAAGGTTATGTATCTTGCCCGCGGGTATCAGCATTATGTCCCGCTCTTTCAGCGTGTATTCCCTGCCGCTGCATATCACGGTGTAGGTGTTGTTCAGCGGCATTATCATTTCTATCGCGTTGTGCCAGTGGGGCGGGTATTCCTCGTCCTCCACATTGTCATAAAGACGTATGCTTTTGTTCTCAAGATAATCGACAGTTTCAAACTCGCCGTTGAGATGCGCTATCAACGTTCTCTCCCCCTTTGTCACATAGCATACACAATACTCCTATTATATTATACTATTTCTTGACGAAGATTTCAAGGGGTGTTTAAAAAATTTGCGCAAAAAATGGACTGAAAAGTGCAAGAAATGTGTAGAAACTGTTAATATATGTATTGTATAATGATAAAAGAATATGAGAGCACCTCTGTACGCGGGTGCGGGAAGGATCATTATGGAAAAGTATCTTGACGAGACCCTCAGCATAGAAGAGCGCGCCGAAGCGCTCACGGACGCAATGACGACCGAGGAGCAGGCTTCACAGCTCCGTTACGGCGCACCCGCGGTAGAGCGGCTCGGCATACCCGCCTATAACTGGTGGAACGAGGCTCTGCACGGACTGGCGCGCTCCGGTATAGCGACCATGTTCCCGCAGGCGATAGGCATGGCGGCGATGTTCTCGCCCGAGCTGGTCGAAAAGGCAGGCCATATCACCGGCATAGAATCCCGCGCCAAGTACAACGCCTACACAAAGCTGGGCGACCGCGACATCTACAAGGGGCTCACGATGTGGGCGCCGAATATCAACATCTTCCGCGACCCGCGCTGGGGACGCGGCCAGGAGACCTACGGCGAGGATCCGTTCCTGACCGCCGAGAACGGCAAGGCGTATGTCCGCGGCCTGCAGGGCGACGGAAAGACGATGATGACTGCGGCGTGCGCGAAGCATTTCGCGGTGCACAGCGGCCCCGAGGCTATCCGCCATGAGTTCAACGCCGAGGTGTCGGAAAAGGATCTCGAGGAGACCTACCTGCCCGCGTTCGAGGCTCTGGTGCGCGAGGCGAAGGTCGAGGGCGTCATGGGAGCCTACAACCGCGTAAACGGCGAGGGAGCCTGCGCAAGCAAGATGCTGATGAAGCACCTGAAGGACTGGGGCTTCGACGGATACTTCGTGTCCGACTGCTGGGCGATACGCGACTTCCACGAGCACCACGGCCTGACCGCAACGGCGGCGGAGTCCGCGGCTCTTGCCTTAAAGACAGGCTGCGACGTGAACTGCGGCTGCACATATATGAACCTGCTCACAGCGCTGGACGAGGGGCTGATAACGAAGGACGATATCCGCAAGGCCTGCGTCCACCTGATGAGAACGAGAATGAGACTCGGTATGTTCGACAAGCACACCGAGTTCGACGATATACCCTACACGGTCGTTTCCTGCGATGAGCACAAGGCCGTTTCGCTGGAGTGCGCGGAAAAGTCCGTAGTCATGCTGAAAAACGATGGCATACTGCCGCTCGATACGTCGAAGATAAAGACTATAGCGGTCATAGGTCCCAACGCCGACAGCCGCGCGGCTCTCGAGGGCAACTACAACGGCAGAGCCGATAAATATGTAACGTTCCTCGACGGCATACGCGAGCGTTTTGACGGACGTGTCATATTCGCCGAGGGCTGCCACCTCTACAAGGAGAAGGTCTCCGTCCTCGCTGTGCCGGACGACCGTTCGGCAGAGGCAGTCGCAGCCGCAGAGTGCTCAGACCTCGTGATACTCTGCGTGGGTCTCGACGCTTCTATCGAGGGCGAGGAGGGCGACACCGGCAACGAGTTTTCCTCCGGCGACAAGAACAGCCTTGAGCTCCCGCCTCCGCAGCGCATACTGACCGAGAAGGTGCTTGCTGTCGGCAAGCCCACGGTCATCGTGACCGCGGCGGGCAGCTCCGTGAACGCTCACGCGGACAAGGCGAACGCCCTGCTCCACGCATGGTATCCCGGCTCCGAGGGCGGCACGGCTCTCGCGGAGATACTGTTCGGCGATATCTCGCCGTCCGGAAAGCTCCCCGTGACGTTCTATGAGAACACCGACAAGCTCCCCGACTTCACGGACTACTCGATGAAGGACAGGACTTACCGCTATACACGCGAGAATGTGCTTTACCCGTTCGGCTACGGTCTCACATACGCGAAATTCGTCTGCGAATCGGTAGAGTACAAGGACGGCAAGGCTTCGGTAAAGGTGAAGAACACCGGAAACACAGCCTCCGAGGACGTTATCCAGCTCTACATAAAGGATAACAGCGAGTGGGCAGTGCCATACGGAAGTCTGTGCGGATTCAGGCGCGTAAGGCTCGGCGCGGGCGAAAGCGCTGAGGTCGTGATACCCGTTCCGGAGAGCGCCTTCACCTCGGTGGACGAAAACGGAAAGAGAGAGCGCTTCGGCACGTCATTCACGCTGTACGCGGGAACTCATCAGCCGGATAAGCTGAGCTGCGGACTCAGCGGCACGGACTGCGTGAGCACGGAGATATGACCGATATGAGATTCACGGTAATGCGCGTAATAAGCAGTCACGCGGTATTGCAGGCTGACTGCGGGAATAAGATATACGGCACGGCTGCCGCCGGGTCGGAGACAAAACTTGAAATAACGGGCGGTACAACGCTTACCGCCCTTGCGGACGAAAACGGAAGGTGGGAGATGACTCTCCCGCCTTTCTCGGCTTCCCGGGAGGCTTACGCTTTCACATTCACAAACGGCGATACGGAGCTGAAATTCGACGATATCCTGTTCGGCGAGCTGTTTCACATAAGCGGTCAGTCGAACATGGAGCTGCCCATGTTCCGGACGACCGACCCCCTCGCGCCGGAGGAATTCCCGTCCTGCGGATTCATAAGGGAGTTCCGGGTGCCGGTGGAGTGCAGGTTCGGAAAGGACGACGTATGCGAGGACTTCACGGGCGGCGAGTGGAAAACGGCTGTGCCGGAGAACGTCCCGGACATGAGCGCCGCGGGCTTCTGGTTCGCTTATGAGATATACAACAAGTACAAAATTCCGGTAGGACTGCTTAACACCTCGGCGGGCGGAGCCCCGATAGAGGGCAGACTGCCGTATAAGATGCTGTCGGAGCTCGGCTGGTACGACGATTTTCTGAAAGAGTGCACCGCCGACGGCTACATGGAGCGCATCACCTCCGGGGACGCGGAGCGCGCCGCGAAGCGTACAGAAAGGCTCAACAGCCTCGACGGGATATCCGCCGCGATATTCGGCGATACCGTGCGCTTCACGGAATGTGCGGTGCCGCTCGACTTTGACGAAAACGAAGAGCTGCGGGGCTTCTGCGGCAGGATATGGTTCAGAAAGAGCTTTGAGATACCCGGGGACGCCGACCTGTCGGACGCGGTGCTGATACTCGGCACTATCACCGACGCGGACACAGCATACATCAACGGAACGCTCGTCGGCGAGACCACCTATATGTACCCGCCGCGCATCTACCCCGTGCCCGCCGGAACGCTCAGGCACGGCACGAACACCGTTCACGTCCGCGTGGACGTGCAGTGCGCGCGCGGAGGCTTCACAAAGGGCAAGGACTACTGCCTGAAGCTAAAAGACCGCCTCATTCCCCTGTCCGGCGCGTGGGAGTACGCCATAGCGGCAAAAATTCCGTGGGAAAAGGGAGGCACCTTCTTCCCGGGACTGCCGCTCGGAGTGTACGGCGCTATGACGGCTCCGGCATTCAGGATAAGATGCCGCGCCCTGCTATGGTATCAGGGCGAGTCGAACTGCAATCACCCCGACAGATACGCGTTCCTGTTCAAAAAAGCAGTTGAGTTCTTCCGGGAAAGATACGGGTATGACATTCCCGTAATCACCACGCAGCTCTGCAACTACGACGACCCGTTCGCCGGAGGCTCGGACTGCTGGGCTCAGCTCCGGCAGGCGCAGCTCGAATGTCTCGCAGTCCCCGGCACCGATATGGCAGTCACCATAGACGCCGGCGAGGACAACGACCTGCACCCGCGCGACAAAAAGACCGTCGGAAAGCGCCTCGCACTCTGCGCGATGAGGCTGCTGTACGGCGATACGGACATAAAGCCAGCCGTTTACTGCGAAAGCGCGGTATGTACCGCTCCCGGCAAAGTCCTGCTCGGCTTCACGGACAATTCCCGTGTGCGGCTCGACGGCAGCCGCCCGGATATGTTCAATATCATAACAGCCTCCGGAGAACTCCCGGCGCAGTCCGCGGAGCTCACGGAGAACGGCGTACTGCTGACCTTCGCTCCCGACAGTCTCCCGGAAAAGGTGCGCTGCGAGTGGAGCAACGCCCCGGAAGCCGTCGTACTGCGCGACGATGCGGGAATACCGATCTCGCCGTTTGAAATTACCATCACAAAGGAGAATACATGAGCGGTCTGTATAAATGCTGGCTCCCGGAAAAGAACGACAAAAGGCTCGCGCCGTGGAAAAATTACTTCACCTCCGTTTACGCGGACAGCTCCGACAAGACGACACAAACCGCCGTCCGGGAGCTCTGCCGCGCTGCGGATATGAAGATCACCTCCGAGCGCACGGGCGAGGGCTTTGCGCTCGTCACAGACGAGAGCCTCGGAGCGGGAGGCTACAGTATCGGCATTACCGACAGGGAGGCAGTCATTGCGGGAGGCGACGGCAGCGGAAAGCTGTACGGAGTCCTGCGCTTCCTCACCCTCGCCGCGGGCGGTATGCTCACGCGCGGAACACAGCTCTGCGAAAGCCCCGCTTATCCCCTGCGTATCATCGACCACTGGGACAACGCCGACGGCACCGTCGAGCGCGGCTATTCCGGAGGCTCGCTCTTCTTCCGGGAAGGCAGGGTCTCCGACGATACCGAAGCCCTCACCGACTACGCGCGGCTGCTGGCTTCCGTCGGGATAAACGCGGTATGCCCGAACAACGTCAACGTTCACAGCACCGAGACCCTGTTCATCACGGACAGGTACCTCGGGGACTTCGCGCGCGTCGCGGATATATTCCGGAGCTACGGGATAAGGCTGTTCCTCTCCGTGAACTTCGCGGCTCCGGCGCAGATAGGCGGGCTCGATACCGCCGACCCTCGCGACGACGCTGTCCGTAAGTGGTGGAGTTCCGCAGCCGCGGAAATTTACCGCCGCATACCCGATTTCGGAGGATTTGTGGTCAAGGCTGACTCCGAAGGCCGCCCCGGCCCTCACACCTACGGCAGAGACCACGCTGACGGCGCGAATATGCTCGCCGAAGCTCTCGCTCCCTACGGAGGAGCCGTGATATGGCGGTGCTTCGTTTACAACTGCCGCACCGACTGGCGCGACCGGAGCACAGATCGCGCAAAGGCGGCTTACGACAATTTTCTGCCGCTTGACGGGCGCTTTGCCGACAACGTTTATCTCCAGATCAAGAACGGCCCCATGGACTTTCAGATACGCGAGCCCGTGTCGCCGCTGTTCGGGGCTCTCAATAAGACCAATATGCTCGCGGAGTTCCAGATAACGCAGGAATACACGGGTCAGCAGATCGACCTGTGCTATCTTGTGCCGATGTGGAAGGAATGTCTCGACTCCGGCACCCGGCGCGGTCAGGTGAAAGACCGCATACTCGGGGCTGCGGGAGTTTCCAACACCGGGGACGGCACGTTCCTGACCGGGAACCCGCTTGCGGGAGCAAATATGTACGGCTTCGGGCGGCTGCTGTTCGAACCGGAGCAGTCCGCGGAACGTATCGCCGCCGAGTGGGTATGTGCTTCGGTCACATCGGACAAAAGCGCCGCTGATAAGATAGTTTCGATGCTCATGCGCTCGCGGGAGATTTACGAAAACTACACCTCGCCGCTGGGCGTTGGCTGGATGGTAGTCCCGCACACTCACTACGGCGTGGACGTGGACGGCTACGAATATTCGCGCTGGGGGACGTACCACTATGCTGACCGGGACGGTATCGGCGCGGACCGCACTCAGGCGACCGGCACGGGCTACACGTCGCAGTATGACACCGGGCTCGCCGGTCTCTATGAGAACATAAACACCTGTCCGGACGAGCTGCTGCTGTTTTTTCATCATGTTCCGTACACTCACATTCTTCACAGCGGCAAAACGGTGATACAGCACATTTACGACAGTCATTTTGAGGGCGCGGAGCAAGCCGCTGCTCTCCTTGAAGAATGGAAGTCGCTGAAAGCTTATATCCAAGCCGACATTTACGCGGAATGTCTGCGCAGGTTCGGGCTCCAGCTCACGAACAGCGAGAACTGGCGTGACGTCATCAACACCTATTTCTTCCGCAAGTCGGGCATCCCCGATTCTCACGGAAGAAAGATATACGAATAGACAGAAATACCCCCATATCCGTGGAGGCCGGACATGGGGGTATTCCTGTATAGAGAAACAAAAATGAAGAAAGCGGCGCGGTACCCTCGCAGTCACCCCGGCGCGGAAGCCGCGCCGCCAATCCGTATGATACTTTTCTGCTACGGGCAGGTTTTCTGCCTCGCAGCCGTAAGTTTCATCTGACTGAGGGCAGTTGTTTTTTTATGTCTCTTCTTATTGAGGGCGGCTCTCTTTTGTGAGTCTCATGTAATTGAGGGCAGTTCCCTATTGTTAGTTATTGGAATGGGCAAATTGCTTGTCAAGGCGTACTACCTGACGAATCTGCAAGGCGAAGCGATTTGTTTTAGGGTCCAACCCTTTTTTTAAAAGGGGTGGCCGCCGGAGGCAACTCTTAAAATTCTTCTTCTCTTCTCTCTTCTAATCCTCTGCTCGCGCGTTGATCATAGCGTCGAAGGCGGGTTTGCGGGAGAGGTCATCGCGGAAGACGAGGGGGCGGTCGCCGGCCTTCCACGAGAGGGAATCGGAGATACCCCAGAGGGTGAGGCTTGTGATCGGGACGCCGTCATTTTTAAGCGCGATGATCTTCTTCATGAAGCGGCTGAAATACTTACCCTGCTTTTCCTCCCAATCGTCGGACTTGTCGGCTCCGATATCGAGCTCGGTAATGTGTATCTCCACGCCAAGCTCATCGACGTACTTTTTCAGCGCGACCATATACTCGTTGATACTCATATAAGTTCCGATATGGGACTGCATACCTACACCGTCGATATTCCCCGCAGCGGCTACGGGCTTCAGGAACGCGAGGATATCCTCCTGCTTCCGCTTCTGATAGGAGTTATAATCGTTATAGAACAGCTTCGCGCCCTCGGGAGCGTATTTGCGCGCGTACTCGAACGCCTTTTCTATATAATCCTCTCCGATCGTCTGGTACCAGAGGCTCTTTCTCATTCCGCCGTTATCGTCGGCTGCCTCATTCACGACGTCCCACGCGCTTATAAGTCCCGGGTAGTTCTCGGTCGTCCACTCCATCATACCCTTGATGTAGTTCTCCATACGCTTGAGCATCAGCTCTCTGTCCGCGAGCTCGCCGTTCTTGTCGTAATCCTTGTAGAACAGCCACTCGGGTGTCTGCGAGTGCCACACGAGAGTATGCCCGCGCACAGTCATGCCGTTCTCCTGCGCAAAGCCCAGCTCGACATTGAGGTGCGCGAACTTCATCGCGGGAGCTTCCCGATACTTGTCGAGGTCGGAAACGCTTGTACCGTAGTCCAGAATAGCCTCGGGCTTCATGTCGTTCTCGGCTGTGATGCTGCTGCACTGAGCCTTTACGAGCTCGGCGTACTGGGGCTTCGAGAGTATGGTCGGCGAGACTGCCATTCCTATGCGGAACAGGTCGGCGTAGGTGTCACGCAGCGACGGATATTCCGAGGTGTTCGCGAACAGCGCTTCGGCTGCTTCCTCGTAATATGTGTAATCGCCGCAGACATTGACCGAGAAGTCGTCACAGTATATGTCCTTGAGCTCGTCGCTCTCGATATACACGACTATATGCTCTGCGGAAGCGGGTATGGTGTACTTTCCGCTGCCGGCAGTGTATGAACTGTCATTTGTGTTTACGGCAAACACCATGTTGTATGTGGTATTGCCGCGGACATTGAACTGTATCGAAACTCTTACCGCCTTGTTCGCGCTGCGGAACGAGCCCTTTACTTCTATCTCGTTCCCGCGGAAGAGCTCCGCCTTATAGTCCGCGCCGTTCCAGCTTTCCTTGCGCCCCTCGATGAAGAGCGCCCTGCCGTCCTTCGCAGCGTCGTCCTGCACTACGCTCAGTATCGCCGAGCCGCGCTTCACCGCTATAAGCTCGTTACCCGAGAAATCCTCTGTTATAGAGGGTACTCCGTTGTTTTCTTCCATATCGTTACTCAGCTCCTCGGTAACAGCGGTCGTGTCCGGTGTACCGGACTGTGTATCGGCAGGGGCGGCCGTGGTGATCTCAGTGCTTGCCGCCTCATTTCCCGCAAGTCCGGCATCGGGCTTCTGCGCACCGCCGCCCGAACAGGATGAGAGCGCCAGAACCAATAATAATGCGACAGATGAACTTATCAGTTTTCTCATGCTTCTCCTCCTGTATGCTTTACGTCCTCATGATATTATTATATCACCATATATGCCGCGTTTCTACACATTTCTTGTCGTGACGG
>CAMVBT010000046.1 GCA_947165805.1 uncultured Clostridia bacterium | reverse complement strand
GGTTGTTTGTTTCCATCGCGATCTTGTAAGGCTCAAGCCCCATTTTTGCAAAGCTCTTTATGTATGCCGCCGAGATAATGGAGAATATCATCGAGGCGAGATTGTTGCCGAGTGATTCTCCTATGACCATGAACAAGCGGTTGTTATCGGTAAAGAAATAGTTTACGAAGCTGCACTTGTTGTACATGGTATGCTTCAGGCTCATACACAGGTCGAAGTCCGTGCGCTCCGGGAACGCGGGATAGATCATCTCGCTCGCCACGACGCTTCTTATCTGGCTCGCGACATCGAGATCGACCTTCAGGCGCTCCTCCTCCGACGTCTTGATCTCAAGGTTCTTGGTATAATCGACAATGCGCTCGGCAAGCGCGTTGTAGTCGTCCGCAATCTGTTCGATCTCGTCCTTTGTATGTATCTCCGTTACCGGACTGAAAGAAAGTGTGCCCTCCTCGGAGACGAATTCTCTCATGTGGTTTGACAGTATGCGGACCGGCTTTACGATGCTCCTTCTTATGAATATGAAGATCACTATTCCGAATATCCAGAAGTTTACCGCGGTATCCAGCAGCAGAATGATATTTGAAGAAATGACCCGCCCCAATATGGCGGACATACTTACCTCCGCGCCCAGAACGGCACAGACCTTGCCGTCGGAATAAAATATGGGCGCGAACGCTACGATTATCAGACCGGATTCGTTATAGGCGGCTGACTTGTCATATATTTCGGATGTCCCGCTCTCATAGACTTTTCTGACCGTTTCAAATGCCTTTGTGCTGCCGAAACGCTGTCCGAGATGGAATGAAGACTCGGAACCGAGCGGGATATCTAAAACGACGGTCATATCATTTACCAGTTCTCCGTTTTCGTCACGCCCCGCTTTATAGACAAATACGTCGGTAAGATTGAATTGCTCCATCAGATATTTCATTTCATCGCAGCAATTATTATACGCATCATCGGCTCCGTTCTCGAGCCAGTAGTCGATCTGCTCGCCATGTGTGCTGGTCATGGACTGTAACTCTTCGATAGTCATCTGGCTCAGATCCTGATCATTGTAATCGTTCAATGAAGGTATGGACAAGGATATGATCTCCGCATTCGTCGGCAGTTCTTTCCTGATATCGGCAACATACTCCTCGAAATTGTCCCATACTATCGTGATCACAGTAGATATCAGTATGAACAGGAAGATGAGCGTCATGCTCAGTATCAGCTTTCGTTCCAGTTTTCCTTTTTTTCTTTCGTTCTCTTTTTTCAATCGGTAACACCTCGTATGCGGACTCTGCTGCTTGTCAGCGGAGCTCAAGATATTGTCTGTCAGCCTCATCGGCTGTACCGGCGATGCAGCTGTCGCATTTGAAGACATACTGCTTTGCCGCCGCGTCGTTTCTGTCGTATTTCAGGAGTTCTATGAAATATGAACGCGCTTCGAGATAGCTTCCCTTCAGAAAAAGATCGACTCCGGTCTCAAAGAACAGCCTGCTTCTCATCTTGCTGTACTTGGTATCGGCAAGGTCGCCGTCAAAGACATCGTATATGTCCTCGGTGGCCGCCGTGCCGGAATGGAACAGCTTGCCAAGACGGCGGCTGTTGTACTTTGTCTGGAACCCGACGAGCCTTGATGCCACGTCGCTCGTCACGATAATGCGGGAATTGTATTTCTGCGCGGATTCGCTGAGGAATATCGCCGTATCCATGCTCTCGGACATGACCAGCGGCATTTCAAGGTCTTTGTACCCGACAACGCCCACGCATACCATTCCGTAGTCGATGCCTATGCCCAGTCCTTTGAATATTGGTTTGCGCTCCTCAAGCTCCGCCTCCTGGCATATCGTGATCGCGCATTTGAGCGCGTCGTCACAGCTTTCCTGAAACATGGCGGATATGCCCGTCCTCGTGACGCTGAGGAGCTTTCCGTTATGCTTCTCCAGCGTATTGCCGATATCCTCGGTCTGCATATTCAGCACCGATATGATACCCGCGTCCTTGTCTATCATCACATTATCCCTGAAAAACAGCGTCGACACATTTATCACTGCCGTGTTGACTTTTTCCGATGTACCGGGTTCGGCCTTCTTTACGCGTTCCTTCTTATCCATCTGCGAAGTTTCCTTTCATTGCCGTCAGGGCACCATAATATTCGTAGTACCCGGGTTGGTTATCTGTATCACACCGCCCCAGTTGCACATAAGCTTGCAGTTATTGTTCAGAGCCGGCTGTCCGCCTATGAGCACGGTCGGGCTTCCCGGCACCCACGGAGCCGTGGTCATCGGTATGCACGGCATCGGGGTAAGGACTCCCAGTGCCGCCGCCGTCGCCGATGCCACCGTCGGATTTCCGAGGCATGAGCACATACCGAACGGCATGATATTCACAAAAGGCTTGTTGTCCATTATATTCGCGATCGGCATCGTAGTCACCACTCTGTTCATCGGAAGCACATTGAACATACCCGGTGCCATTCCGAACGAGCAGGCCAGCATAGCACCGCCGCAAACCGCAAACGCCATAATACCGTTCCTCCCGGTCTTTTTTATTCTGTAAGATCGACCTTTATGTAGTTCGACCCCGAAATATCTATCTTCTTCTGCACGATGCCGGCTTTTCCGGACATCTCGCATATCATCTCCGAGCTGCCGCTGCCGCTTTTCAGGAGCAGCATTATCCCGCCGTTATCGTCGGCGATGCACTCGGACACCGGCACTATCACCGTACCGATCTTCGGGTAGGCTGCCGAGAGCTCGGCGCTGAGCTGATACTCCGATCTGTCGCCGCTCTCCGCGGAGATGACTCTTATGAACTCTCCCTGTTCACCGGGCGCTATGATCTTGAGCAGCTTGCCCTCGATATTGACGCCCTCCGCGTGATATATGCCTATCACCCTTACTCCCGCTTCAACGTCGGAAAGCAGCTTGTATGCCCGCGATCTGTCCGCCGTGTATATACGCACGACTGCTCCGGGCTCTGCCCTGCCCTCTATGCGCACCGCGTCGGACGAGACCGGGTACAGTCTGTTCGGCAGCAGCCTTATCGTGATGTTTTCAGCCCTTCCTTCCTCCACCGTGCAGTTCACGGCGGTGCGGGAGTATATCCCGCCCTCGGCATTAAGGACATATTCACCCGCCGGAAGATCGACGAATATGCTTCTGCCGTCGGCCTTCTTTATAGGCGGCTTCTGGCCTTCTATCCATACTCTCGCGTTGCTGCCCCTTATCGGAGCTCCGGTAAGGTCGTCCGTCAGCTGCACAGCCACGGAAAGCCTCATCACCATACGGCGCGAGGGAGACTCAAACCATTCCACTCACAAACACCTCCCCGGGATCCGGAAGCTTTCCTTCCCGTGCGAAGCGCCCTTGCGGCGCTCCGAAAGCTGTCGGATCATTTGCGGTCGTTTATCTGACCGAATGTAAAATCGGTCTCGGATACTCTTGTTATCTTCGTTATGCGCTCGGACTGTATCTCAACGGGATAGACCTTGTAGAAGACCGACAGCTTGTAGGGCATATCGGGGATATTCCATACACGGTGCTTCTCCTCGTTGTCAAGATCGAGCATTTCTATGCGCGGCTGGAAGCGCAGATCGGCGAAAGCCTTTCCGTAGAGCTCCGGCTTGATGATCGGGTTGCCCTCGATTATCTGCATCGCACGGCCGAGGATCTTCGCTTCCTCCAGCGTGCGGAACTTGATGTCGCTCGCCGAATAGGCGGTTATCATATAATACAGGTCGAGATAGAACGACGGAGCGCGCATCTTATCCACACCTACCGGTATGCGCTCGGTCGCGTCTATGTCGTTGTTCCGCTTTATGTCGTACAGATATATCCCGAGGCTCACATCGCCCTTGTCGGAGGGGTGGCATACGCTTATACCCTCCGAATTCGGGATTATATCCGGTACCATTCCCTCACGGAGGAGCCTTACCAGAGCGTCCCCGATATCGGAAACTATGTTGTAATTAGCCATTTCTGCCTACCTCTTTTATCACGCGGCGTCACCGTTCTCCGTTTCCTCGGGCACAGGCGGCACCGTAGTGTCGGAAATGAGCTCGCCGTTCTCGTTGTAGAGCTTGCCCGCGTCGTATTCGCCCAGCTTGAACGTACCCTCGTACTTGAGCTTTCCGTTCGGGAAGAACTCGCGTCCCTGTCCGTCGTACTTGCCCTTGTAGAAGCCTCCGTCGTACATGAGCGTGCCGTTCGCGTCGAACTTCTTGCCGTTGCCGTGGTACTCGCCGCGGTAGAAGTCGCCGTCATAGACGAGTATCTTATTCTCATACAGCTTGCCGTTGCCGTGATATACGCCCTGATAGAAGTTGCCGTCGTAGATGAGCTCTCCGTCCTTGTAGAGCTTTCCGAAGCCCTCATAGCTGCCGGCGCTGAAATTGCCGTCGTAGATAAGCTTGCCGGTGCGCTTGTCGTACAGCTTGCCCTGACCGTTGTAGACGCCGTTCTCAACATTTCCGTAGTAAATGACTGTCTTGCCGTCGTCGGCGTATATCGTGGTGAGTCCGGTGACTATCTTTCCGGCCGCGTCCATATAGCCCTTGCCGGTTATCTTTCCGGAGGCGTCGTAGAACGTGCCTTCGCCGAAGTATCTGCCGTTCTTGAAGCTGCCCTCATATACAAGGACATCGTTCTTGTACAGCTTGCCCTTGCCGTTGTACTGGTCGTCGGAGAAGTCGCCGTCATAGATGAGGCTTCCGGTGTACTCATCGTATTGTTTGCCGGTGCCGGAGCGCTTGCCCTCCTTGAAGTCGCCCTCGTAGACCTTCTTGCCGGTATCGGCGTCGTACTGCTCACCGCGTCCGTTATACTTTCCGTCGGCGAAGCTGCCGGAATACAGGAGCTTTCCGCTGCTGCTGTACTGTCTGCCGGTGCCGTTTATGACACCGTTCCTGAATTCGCCTTCGTATGTAAGGACGCCGGAGGAATTGTACTGCTTGCCGTTTCCGTTGTATTTTCCTTCCTTGAACTCGCCCTCATAGATCATGACTCCGGGTCTGCCGTTATATTCCTTGCCGACTCCGTCATATATACCGTTCTTCACATCGCCGGAATAGATCAGATATCCCGCCGCGTCGTAAATGTTGGTCGAGCCGTTGGTTATGCCGCCCTCGCCGATATCTCCCTCCATAGAGACAGCGCCGGTCTCGTCGTAATACGCGCCCTGACCCTGCGGCCTGCCGTTGACGAAATTGCCCTCATAGTAGAGCTTGCCGTCCTTGTACAGCTTGCCGTTTCCGTTATATTTTCCGTCCGTGAGCTCACCTTCATATATGAGCTCATCGTTATCGTAGACCTTTCCCGAGCCGGTCCGGCGGCCGTCAACGACATCGCCCTCATAGACCTTCTTGCCGTCCTCATAGACTATGCCGCGGCCGGTCTGCCTGTTCTCCTTGAAGTCGCCCTCATAGACGAGCTTCGCGTCGTCGTAGAGCTTACCCGTTCCGTTGTATTTGCCGTCGGTGAAGCCGCCCTCATACAGTATCTCGCCGTTGCTATAGAGCTTGCCGCTGCCGTTGTAGACGCCCGCGGTGAAGCTTCCGTCATAGATCACATCGCCCGTGCCGCTGTCGTAGAGCACGCCCTTACCGTCGTACTTTCCGTTCGACACGCCGCCCACATAGAGCAGATTGCCGTTATTGTCAAATATCGTGGTCGTACCGCTTACGATATCGCCGTTGCCGAGCGTTCCTTCCGCGAGCACCGCGCCGTTCTCGTCATAGAATGTACCGGTGCCCAGAGGCTTGCCCATAGAGAAGCCGCCGCTGTAATACAGGATGCCGTTTCTGTAGAGTGAGCCCGTGCCGTTGTAGAGATTATCCGTGAATTCTCCGCTGTAGAGTATGACCCCGTCCTTATAGAGCTTGCCGGTGCCGTTGTACTTGCCGTTGACGAATTCGCCCGCGTATGTCGTGCCGTCGTCGTTCATCAGCGTTCCGTAGCCGTTATAGATGCCGTTGTTGAAGGCTCCGTCATAAACGAGTATGCCGTTTTCATACTGCTTGCCGTTCCCGGAGAACATATTTGCCTTGAAATCACCGCTGTATTTTATCTTTCCGCTCTCCGTGTCATAGAGCTCGCCCTTGCCGTCGTATTCGTTGTTGACGAAGCTCCCGCTGTAGACGAGCACTCCGGTGTCCGCGGCATAGGACTTGCCCGTGCCGTTGAACGCGCCGTTCACGAAGGTGCCGTCATATTCCATATTGCCGCTGATCTCGTTGTACAGCTTGCCTGTGCCGTTGTACATACCGCTGACGAACTGTCCGGTGTACATGGTCTTGCCGTTATCGTAAAAGCTGGTCCCGTCACCCTCATACAGATTGGCGGTGAACCCGCCCGTGTACTTCACGCTCCCGTCCGGATAATAGAGCTTGCCGAAACCCGAATACTCACCGTTCTTGAAGCTGCCGGTGTACACCAGCTCGCCCTCATAGTTGTAGAGCGTTCCTTCGCCCTCGACGCTGCCTTTCTCGAGCCGTCCCTCGAACAGCACATGATCGAGATTGCGGGTATCATAAAGGCATACCTTGCCCGTATAGTCCACGCAGTCCTCGCTGTTGACCCACATATTCCTTGTGAAGAACATACTTATGAGCCACGGCATACCGAATCTCACGAAAAGGATCGCGAGTATGATAAGCACGATTATTATCGCGTAGACCAGCTTCTTTGCCACGAACTTTTCTCCGATGACGAAGTACTGATCCACGGCGGTAGGCTTGCCGGTGATATCCTTGGCTTCCTTCTTGATGTCCGTCGCTACTTTGCTGACGATGTTCTGAGGATTGAGCTTCCTCAGGATCATTCGTCCGAAAAGCATGACAGGCGTTACGAATATTCGTTCGACCTTGCGGAGGAACAGTCTGAATGCTCCGAAAAAATCAAACATAGATCAATCTCACCTGTTCTTGTCTATAATAACAGTTCCTATACTGTCAAAATTCGGCTGTTTCTTCTTTGAGCTGCCGGAGGTATTTATCGTGAACACCAGATATACCACCGCCGCGGCGAGCAGAACAAAGATCAGTATCTTTTTCAGCTTTACCCAGCCCTTCTTTATGAGCGCCCACAGCTTATACCATATCGATTTCGGTTCCTCGTCCCCGGCATCTCTTTCCACGAGCCGGGTCATCATCATGTAATATCTGCTGTAGAGCTCGATCATATTCGAGCCGGCAAGATCCGGCAGTTCCTTGAAGAAAGCGATCAGCTCGTCGGGGACCTTACGCTCGATCTCGCGGGCGAACATTCTGCGAAGCAGCTTTTCCACCTTCTTCATCGGGGCGCACTCACGAGAATCCATTATATCCTCGATCGGGTAATTGAAGCTGACCGTCAGGTCCGATTCCACGATTATATCATCGAAGTTCATGCACTTGTCGAGAAAGTAATCCGGTATGTCCAGCAGCACCGCGCGCTCGAGTATCTTCCTGCACAGTTCCAGCCTCTCACGCAGCGGCATTCCCTCCGTATCGCACTTATCGGCGAGCTTGATGCCCTGTGTGTATTTCATTACGATGCACAGCATATCCTCAAACATGAAATGCTCGATGTAATCGGTGAACACCGAGGGATCCGCTGTCTTCGAGAGCCATTCCACCAGCTCCGGGAACACCGACTTGTCCTTTACGCTCAATATGCGGCAGAATCCGCCGTTCGTACTGTCTGTGCAGATATAGACATTATACTTGTCGTTGGTCTCCTTGACACTGGTGACCGGGTATTCATGACCGTATGTATATATGATCAACAGATCCGCCTCCTTTGCTCTTGTTCTTCACTTATATCTGTTGATATCACCCGCGCACCACTACCATGATAGATGCCTTGACCTCGGGATATACCGCGCTCTGGGCTATGACCTCGTAAACGCCCTCTGTATTCGGCGCGGTGTACATACCGTTCGAGTCGATCTCGCCGCCCGTTGCGGGGGATACCGACCAGCGGACGGTCTTGTTCGTCATATTGCTGCATACGGCCTCAAGATACTTTGTCTCTCTCGGCTTGATTATCAGCGAGTTGGGCTTTATCGTTATCTTCATGCTGCTGCGCTCGGCGATCTTCTCGTCCACATCGCGCAGAGCGGTCCACTTGACATCTATATAATCCTGTATCAGCGTGGATTTCGTAAGTATACCGATTATGAAGCTGCCCTTGGACGGGTCGAGCTTCGCTGCCACCTCATACGGCGCCTCGTCGTCGCGGAAAACGGACGGGTTACCGTATATCGTACCGGAATCCGTCACCGCGGCAAGCAGTATCGTAACGCTACCGAGGCCGAGTCCGTGGAATATCTCATCTGAATAGAACACCCTGTTCTTGAGGCTGCCGGCGTTCAGATTTATCCTGCACACGCCGCTTGCTATCTCTGTCGGCTTACCGCCGGCGAGCTGCGCTTCGGACGGCGCCGCGACCGCGGGCTGCCCCTTTTCGGCGCCGTATGCGTATCTGCTGCGGCCTATGGCGTTCAGCAGCATATTGCTCGCGACATACTGTCCGAACGGGACGTTCTCGATATTGTCGATGATCGAGGAGCCGACGGAGTTCACAAGCCCTATCCTTGCGAGGTAAAGGCGCTGTCCCACCGTATTCCTAAGCTCTGTATCCATGCTGTGGTCGTAGCTGTAGTCTACGAACGCCTCATATACATCCTTGTCCGTGATGTTTACGGAGGAGCGTCCGGAAACGACGCCCTCTGCGGGGCTCTTGTCGTAAGCGAGTCTGAAGGTCTGCGGATCGGGTGTCGCGGTACCCTCGGTATTGCTTACGTTCGCGGTCCTGAGGTCGAATGTGAGCGTGTATCTGCCGGTCTTGTCGAGAAGAGTCTCGTCAAAATTCACCTTTATCACAGAGCTGCCGTCCGCCGCATTGTTCAGGCAAACGAGCTGTATGTCGTAGGAAAGGGCAGCGAACTGCTTCGAGAAGGTCTCTATCTCCACTCTGAACGGGAAAACGGTGTCGGGGTTCACGAAGCGCGGCATGATATGACGGATATGTATGCTTCCGCTGCGGAAAACAGTGACGGAATCCTCAAAGAGCATATCGGTGCGGTCGATGCTGTCCTCGGGCTCGTTCGACGTGAGGTAGAGATTATAGCCCTCCCTGATCCTGTCGGCGTTGGTGCCGGCGCCGTCGGGAACTATGTTGTGGGAGCTGCCCTTCTCGCCCTCGCTGTACTCGAGGCAGAGGTAAACATAGGCATCGCTTCCGCTGCTTATGGCGGTATCGTATCCGCTGAGCATTGAGAGCTTCTTTGTGACGGGCATATCGACGACTATCTCACGGCCTGTGGTATCGAACGCGAGACCGCTCTCGACGGAGATCGTAAGGTCGTCCACTCTCACAACGTTCAGACCGCATACAACACCTATACCGTGAACGAGGCGGTTGACAAGTCTGCGCTTGTCGTTCATGTACTTCTGCTCGAAGTTGAAATCCTCGACGCTGAGCAGCTTGCCGTAAAAATATTTGTTTCTTTCAAATGGATAAAGCTGTGTGTTTTTCATATCTGCTCCTCAATTCTCATTTATGATATAACTTTGCTTACGGTCTGTCGGAAGCGTCCTCTCCGATGACGGAGAAGGTTATCCGCGATCTGCCGTCGAGAACGGCATTTCCGGGCTTGCCGAGATAAGTGTTTATGCCGAGATACGAATACTGACCGAGGAAGATATACGGCTCGAGCACCTTCAGCTCGAAATCCACGGTTATCGGTATCATCTCTCTCGCGATGCGCCAGAGCGCGTCCTTCTCGTTATCCGAGGCAACAACATCGCTGCGCACAAGAATGAATATCTTGTACGGGTCATTGCCGTACATCGGAACGAGGGTCTTTTCGTATTCCTGTGTCCCGACCCGCTCACGCAGGGCGAAATTCTCTATTATGAACGGCCTTTCGCCGGTATAGAGCTCGATAGCTCTGGAAAGGCTCTCCTTCGTGCCTCTGCCGCGGTACAGGCTCACCGCTGACAGCAGCAGCCTGCGCAGCTTCGCCTCCTCCCACACCGAGCAGTCGGAGATATCCAGCCAGTCCGCGAGCCATTCGAGGAACCCGCTTTCCGCGCACTCGGGGTCGAATTTGTCCGATATGCGGTCGATCTCGTTCTCGACTTCCTCATAGAGCGTCTGGAATATGCCCAGATAGCGCTCGAGGAACCGGTCATCCGAATCGCTCTTCCTGTATATCTGCGGGAGGTGATCTATCCACGACTCCGCCGGCAGGAACAGTCTTATGTTCTTTATCACGGCGGGTCTTCCGATTATTCCGAACACCTCAACATATATCCACAGATACCGCCCGCTCACATCATGGAGCAGAGCGTCTCTGGCGCCGTTTATACGCCGTTTCTCAAACACCGAGAACATCTGCGTTTTCCTGTCAAGGTCGAGCTTGTCATCGTGAAAGACCTCGTCTAACGAATACTGTCTTCCCTGATATGAGAACTCCCTGAAGTCGGACGCGTAGACCGTCACGCGCAGCTCGTCGGCGGAACAGTTCTCCAGATCTATCAGCATACGGTGCCATACGGTACCCCGGTCTCCGGAGTCGAATATCCTCGACATGAACCGCCCTATCCCTGACATACGCTTCGAGGAGAAGCGCAGGGTATTGCCGTCTGTCTCCATATTCTCACATATCCCGCGTCTGAAATCGTAGGCGTTGTTCAATATGAAATACTTCAGCTTTTCTTTCATTTCTTTTTAACCTTCCGGTCGGGAAAAATAAATGCTTTCATCGTTGTCACATATTTATCATGATGTCGATGTCCGTGAGGTACGCGGCGACATTCTGCGCGAGTATGAGGTCGCCCTCACGGGTACGCTCCGCGTCGCTGCCCTCCGCCTGTACCGTCAGAACGTTGACCGACAGCACGCAGTCGAGGCTGTCTATTAGCTCATACAGACGGCTGTATATGATCTCCGCGCCGAATTCGTCCTTTATCGCGGCGAAGAAATCCGTCACTGCTCTGCGGACAGTCTCACGCGGCTCGGAATAGTTCCTCGATACGGTCACATCGACATACACGGATATCTCCGCGTATTCGGGGCGCGCTATCCTGAACTGCATACCGAGCATACGGCGCGGCTCGAGAGCGGCGAGTATATTCTTTATGTAGCGCTCGCCCGGTACGCCCATACCGTCACGCGAGCACGGCTTCACGACCACCGTAGTCACGGATCCCTCGCTGCCGTGGGTCTTTATTACCTTGCACTTCTCGATGCGCAGCCCCTGTGTGGCGCTCACGCAGTTCTCGCAGTCCTCGTCGGTAACGATGGTCTCCGTGGTGCGCATGAGCTTCTGCGCCTTTATGAAGCAGTCCTCCGTGGATTCCTCGTTGAGTCCGCCCGTTGAGGAGCGCAGGTTCTCGACGTATATCTCGTCCCTGTTGAAGCCCTCTATCTCGTTGATCTTGCCCTTTGTCACACAGCCGTCGGCTCCGCGTGTCAGCGAATATCCGATCAGGAGTATCTCGCCCTCGGGAGCCATGCCGTTTATGCAGTCGCCGAAGGAGATGATGCCTTTCTCGGTATCGAGCATATAGACAAAATCGTCTGTGCCCGCCGACGAAAAGTCCCTGACCTTATGCCACTCGACATATCTTCCTCCGGTGTCCGGGAGCTCTGTCATCAGCGCAAAGCTCTCATACTCCAGATCGAGGGTGTCAAGGTCATATTTCTGATACGGGAGCCCCGTGCCGTAGCCTATCGCTCCGTCCACGGCGAAATCGGGCATCATATTCACCACGCGTATGCCTTCCGATGCCGCGCCGCCCGGTATCACGCACCGCACCTCTCCGGTCTCCGGGTCTATCTGCTTCGTGAAGCTCCTGACCGGCGAGTAGGTGCCGTCGCTGTTTTTCAGGAATATCCTTGTATTTCCCGTCGGCTACCACCGATACGCGATTCAACATGACCTCA